>JBDUAH010000313.1:0-3078 GCA_040004745.1 Chthoniobacterales bacterium
ACCCATCGGTCTCCGGCCGGCACGCCCAACTGCTTCTCGTCGGCGATCGCTACCAGCTCGTCGATCTCAATTCCACCAACGGCACGCGGGTCAACGGGGAGACGGTGGCGGAAGTTTTCCTGAAGGTGGGCGACCGGGTGCGTTTCGGGAAAGTGGAAGCCCGCTACGAGTCGGAGAAGACCGGCGAAGCGCAGGCCTTGCCCGCGACCGACGAGATCGAGGCGCGCCCCGCGGCGACGAGCGCGAAGCCCGCTGATTTCGCGAACGCCTCGCCTTTTCCGAACCGGAAAAAGGAGAAGGACACGAATGCCGTGATCGTCATGGCCGCGGGCGCCGTCGCGATCGTGGCGATGATCCTGAGCCTGCTGAATCTCCTTCGGATGCACGGGCCGCTATAGAACTATAGCCGCTTCGCTGTGCGAAGCGCAGCGTCCCGTCACCGGGCATCCCGGGCGGGGGCCCGGGGCCTCTCCTGCGTACGTAAGAAAATCCGCTGAGGGCAGCGGACACTACAACTAAGAGACCCGAGACCGGAGTCAGAGATCCCTCGCCGCGCGTCGCACAGCGAAGCGGCTACATCGGCCCGTGCAGCCCCAGGAGATTTAGCAGACTCAGGTGCATTTGGAACCCGCCAATGCGAGAGCGACGCGAATTGGCAAAATGTTTTTAGACGCGGCCCCGTCCCCGCCGTCCCGGCCCCGTCCTCGCGCTGAGCACTTCTGACTCCCGCCATTTTACCGCACAACCTTCGGCGTAAGGTCGTTCCCATCGCCCCCTTCGTAGTCGGCTTGGAAGTTATTGCGGCCGGCACGGAGTCGCCCGCCGTCTGGAAGGTTGGCGAAGTGCCGCTGATCGCCGCCGAATCAGGGTTACTCACGACGGTTAAGACTGGGCCGCGCGGCAGTCTCCGGTTTCCGACGCCGGTCAAGACAATCTTAGCGTCGCTGTCACTACTGATGACTACCCCAGGAGCGACTAACTGATCGGCCGTGCCCGTCCGCCTGTCTACTTTGCAATTATAAGTCCCGAGCGGTTGGAATTCGAGCAAACCCTCCACCTTGATGGAATCGGGATATTTTCTCCCTCGGTGATGGTGCCCGACGCGGCCTTTACACCACCGATGTGGCGAGCGCGAGCGATGTGTTTTGACAACACCCCTAGCGTCGCTTGTACGCAAAATGCCCACAACACGAACCGTGTTGTGGGCATCTGCCGAAACTAATCTGAATTAGGCCCGCCGAGAGCGGCGGAGACGCCAGGAAGCGGCCAAGCCAGCCAACCCGAGAAAGCCAAGCGCGAAGGTACTGGGTTCAGGAACTACCTCAAAGTTATAGAGATTATCGTTTCCTCCAGCGAACCCAACCCGGACATTATCGACGGCGCCTTCAAATGCACCCGCGCTACTCCCGTAGGAAAATTGGACGCCGGTGACATAGGTCGTATTCGGGTCAAGCGTGTAGGTACCCGCGATTTTCGCGACACTGGGATCCGTCCATTGTTGGAGCGTGAGAAATCCGCCTGCAACATCGTAGTTGGTACCCCCAGTGTTCATCCAGAGTTTGGAACTGAGGTAATCCACGTTCAGCCAGGTATCATTTGGAACTACCGGGGTACCCGAACCCGAGCCATTATAGACGAACTCATACACCAGTGATCCAGCATGGCCTTGGCCGTCATTAAAAAAGAAGCGCAATGCCGGTGCTGCATAGTCCGGCGCCGCACTAGGGAGCGAATCCGTGGCCGAGCTACGGAATATGTCCATCGATAGGGTGCTTAGGCTCGCGATCGTCGTGTTTGTCCCAAATGGATTAGTCCCAATCGGGTTCCAGTACAGCTCGAAGCTTGATTTTCCGGTAGGCGTCGTCGTCAACTGCGCCGAACCGTTGCCGCTGCGCGGAAAGACCGGCGTAATCGCAGAAACACTGCCGACGGTTGTATCATTGTTACTCCAGCCCTGCATATTTGTCGGGGTGACATAAACCGTGCTCTGCGCGCACAGGGAGGCTGTGCTGAACGCAAGTGCGCCAGCGACTAATAGGTGTGCGATTTTCATAAGATTACGTGCTGAATAACTTCAATGGGTGGTGGTTAGTTTGGCTTTCTGTGCGATGAAATCTGTGATGTTGCTTAGATGTCCGGAACGCGGGAGCAATCGCAAAATGTTGCACCATCCGTCTTGAAAGGCCGGTGTCGGAGCGACCAGACCAAACATCTGGTTCGGTCGACGAGGCCGAGGGGAGGTGATTTTCATGGGGGACGGCCGCGAGAATAGGGGAGTGCTCCACCTCGTCAAGACTTTTTTCGAGACTGTTTTTGGTCGTAGTGCGGGCCAATCGTTAGTTGGGAGGGAGGACGAGGGGATGAAGGTGAACTTGGATATAATTTGTCTTTCATTTTTCGCTCTTCTCAGGCCCAACTGACGGCCAACGCGCACTACCGTGCCGGACCAGATCAGAGGTCGGCGATTCGGTTCCGAGTGCCACGAGGCGCGAAGCCGCTCATGTCTGTGGGAGACGCAGCCGCGAGAAAGGTCACCACCTTGCTGCCAACGCAGCCCGAACCAAGCGAGATCTTCCAGCAGCGCCTCCTCAAACTCCGGTCGCACCCGCGCGCGATCGAGATTTTCGATCCGCAGGACCATCGTGCCATCCCGTTCGCGGCCGCGCTCCTGCGCCCGCCAGAAAGTCGACGCGTGCCCCGCATGCAAATAACCGGTCGGCGACGGCGCGAGCCGACCGCGATAAGACCCGTTCGGATTCACCGGTCTCCTCGCCGCCGTCCGCTCCGAAAAGATGTTGCCCCGCGCACCTGGCGAGAATAAGCGCAGTCCGGCATGACACCCAAGCGACTCCTCCTTTTCGACATCGACGGCACGCTCATCGACTCGGGCGGCGCGGGCGTCTTTGCGCTCCGAGATGTTCTCAAGGAAAAGTGGGGTATCACTTCCGAGCTTGAAGGTGTCGAGGTCGCGGGCAAGACCGACCCCTCGATCGTGCGCCAAATTTTGCGCAGCCAGGATCTCACCGAGTCGGAGGAAAACATCGCGACCTTTCTCGCCCTCTACACGGAGGGGCTGGC
>JBDUAH010000062.1:0-10336 GCA_040004745.1 Chthoniobacterales bacterium
GCAGAGTCCAGGCGGCAAACGAAAGAGTCGCGGTGATGATGAGCAGGAACGTGAGCTGGTCGCTCAGGACGAATTGAAGGAGCAGCAGGGCCAGCGAGCCGAAGAACATCAGCCGACCACCGAGCCGATGGGTGGCGCGCCAAGTGGCAGGACTCTCCAGCGTCCAGGGTGTGCGTAGGCCGATGAAATAATTCGGACGCAGGACCCCGAGATAATTTCCCAGGACAGCGAACAGGATCAAGACGGCGGAGGAGATGATCCGGCTGGAAATCGAATAGCCGAGCGCCGCGGTCAGAAGAGCCAGGAAAATCGCGAAGCAGAATGCGGCGAACGCGAGACGGAGGATTTGCAAGACATCGAGCATGCGCTCGTTCAGCGCGAGTTTGGTCTGCAGTTTCGGATCGAACTGCGGCAGGAGGCGGAGAAGCATGATGAGTCCAAACGAAATTAGGGGAAGGAGCGGGAGATAGAATTCCTTTCCGCCCCAGCCATCAATCTCGCTGCTCAGGTTCCAGTGAATCGGAACGCGTGGCGGAATGTCGTGCCAAAAGATCAGCAAGAGAACGAATGGCGCGAGGACGAGTGCGCCTTCCAGCCAGGTAAGTTTGTTTTTCATTTCCGTTTTCCTTTTTTCGTTTTGATCAAATCGAGGATCCAGCCGAGCGATTCGTCGAGCACGGTGGTTTCGAGGGTGTATGTGACGAACTGGCCGTTTTTCTGGGCGGAGACGAGTTGGGCTTGTTTCAGGAGGTCGAGATGATAGGAAATGCTAGGGGTGGACATATCAAAGGCGTCGCTGATCTCGGTGACGGTGAGGTCGCGTTCCTTCAGCATCTCGAGAATGCGCCGGCGGGTCGGGTCGCGGAGGGCTTTAAAGAGGAGGTTCAACGTGATATATTTAGGCAAACATCTAAATATGTCGAGCGTTTTTTGGGAGCTACATCCGTGCATTAAGTCCGCGTCGTTGACCCGCGATCCCGGTTTTCGCGCTCCAAGAGCAAACGTCTGCAATTGGACGTCGAATGTTGAGCGTTGGCCCATTCGACTTGCGCTCAGGGCAGGCTGTTGAACGTTTCCGCTGCGCCGCGTGAATTCATATACTCATCCGCTCACGCAGGAGCAGGCTTCAAAGCTGCGCAGTTTGCTCGAAGACTTGGGCTTCGCCTTTGCCCCGCGCCCGTACACGATTTTCTTCGCGCAGAAGGAGAAGCTGAGCGTGGCTGTTTACGAGAAGGGGCCAAAGATTCTTCTGCAGGGGAAGGGGATCGAGGAATTCGTGCAGTTTCAGCTCGAACCGAAGATTTTAGAGGAGGCAAAGCTAGGTTATGAGGAGGTGCATTCCCCCGAAATGTTCGAGGCGCATTTCGGCGTGGATGAGAGCGGAAAGGGCGATTTTTTCGGGCCGCTTGTGATTGCGGGCGTGTATGTGGATCGCGGGATTGCGCGGAAGTTTATGGAGGCCGGCATTCAGGACAGCAAACGGATCGGGTCGGACGCGCGGATTCGGGCGTTGGCGGATGCGATTCGCCATACGCAAGGAGCAATCATCGACACGGTGGTGATCGGCCCGGAGCGCTATAACGATCTCTACGAAAAATTCGGGAATCTGAACAGCCTGCTGGGCTGGGGGCATGCACGCGTGATTGAGAATCTCCTCGCGCGCCGGCCGGATTGTCCGAGAACTTTGTCGGATAAATTTGCGGACGCGCGTGTGATCGAGCGTTCGCTTTTGCAGAAAGGCCGCGAGATCCAGCTCGAGCAGCGGACGAAAGCGGAATCCGATCCGGCGGTGGCGGGGGCATCGATTATCGCCCGAGAGGCCTTCATCAATTGGTTGGACCAGAAGAGTAAAGCGTTCGGGACCAAGCTTGGACGTGGCGTCTCAGCCTCGGTCAAGGAGGCGGCAAGGGTGGTGGTGGCGAGTGGCGGCCCGGAGGCTTTGCGTCAGGTGGCAAAGGTGCAATTTCGCACCGCGCACGAAATCGCACCGGATCATTACGCCGCCCCGGCTCCCCGGCGGGAATGGCGGCGATAGGGAAGCGGCCGGCATTTCTTTGCCGGAGATGGGCAAGCTTCTTGCTAGGTAATCTCCAGCTTACGGTATTGCTGTGGATACTCGACTCCTCATTTTAAACGCGGATCCGGTCTTCGACGATCGCTCGATCGCGCTTATTTCGGATCTGGACACAGTCGAAATGAAGATCGTGCGCACGATGTCGGAGGCAATCGGGATCCTCTTGGCGGAGAATTTTGATGGATTTATAGTGGAGGGCGACGCTCCGATCGCGCTCGAGCAATCCACCAATGCGCGTCAGCATTTTCCGTCACTTCAGATTGCCTGTCTCGCGCCGGGACCTTTCCCCTCGGATTTTGTCTCGACTACCGAGCAGCAGAAGATCACACCCATCAATACGGCCCGAGCGGAAAGCAGGGTTCGAAACAAACTGAGCCGTTTCGTGGGCTCGTTGGAGACGCATTCGGGTGGTGCGTCGGAGGGGATCGATCCCTGCCATTCGCTGATCGGGAACCTGAATCAGTTCGCGGCCGCTGAAATTTTACAGATGAGCTGCCTCGGTCAACGGAGCGGGCGTTTTACGTTTAAATCTCGCCGGGGAAAAAGCGAAATTTACCTCCACCACGGCGCGGTGCGGCACGCCGTCTATGACACGCTCGAAGGCGAGCCCGCGGTGGCAGAGATTTTCCGCTGGAGGCAGGGACGTTTTTATTTTGAAGAGGGCATCATCAGTCAGGTCCAATCGGTCGACCGGCCGTGGGCCCATTTGCTAATCGATAACCTACAAAAATTGGACGAAACCCTAGAGTTTTCGGCCACAGGCCGCTCATGAGAGACCATCAACTGGAAATACAACTGCGGCTCTTGACGCTGCAACTAGATAGCTGGAAGAGGCTGCACGACCTCATCACCTACAGCCTAGATAAGGCGCGGCCTATTATCTCGGCGGAGCAGGAGCGTCAATTTACCGAAATTCGCGCGAACCTTCTGCAAGAGACGGAATATGTCTTAGGTGAGATCGGGGTCTTGGGGGAACTCTCCGGCCGGGCGATGAATGTCTTACAGCGCGGAGTTTCTTTGCGCGGTGTGAGGGAACTGTCGAACGACGAAATCCGTCGGATCGAAACCGAATGGAATGGCATCTTCACCAAGCTGGGAGTTTTGCAGGGCCAGATGAAGGCGCGGCGCAAGTTACTTTCGACCATGTCGCCGCTTGAATTCCATTTCAGCCGGCTGTTCCGCCGACCGAAGGCGGCTTAACGCGCCGAAAATACCGTCCGGGAGCAGTTTACGCTCGGCGGTCTATTTTTAGTTTTCGCGAGATAGTTCCGTCTAATCTACACTCGGGATGCGATTCGTGTCTGTATATGTCAAAGCTCACCAAACGAGACATTGTGGTCGCCATCAGTAATCAGACCGGCATGGTCCAACATGAAGTGTTCGAGGTGGTTCAGCGAACACTCGACCACATTACCGATAGTCTGGCGAAGAATGTGGCGGTCGAACTGCGGAATTTCGGCGTCTTCCAACCGCGCCTGACCAAACCGCGGGTGGGTCGTAATCCAAATGAACCCGGAAGCAGCTTCGTGATCCCGCCTCGGGCGACGGTTAAGTTCAAAGCGGGTAAGATCATGCGGCAACGTGTGGAGAAACTCTCGCGAGAGCTCAAGGAAGCTCAGGAAGCAAAAGACGGGGCGAAGGACGGCAGGGTCGGTGCCGCTTCGGACGGCAATTCCTTGGAAGGTGCTTCCCGGACATCGGTTGGCAGTGTTGCTCGAGTTAGCCAATAGCCGGCGGCTATTTCGGAGCGGGCCCGGGCGTGGGCTCGAGCTCGAGCAGGTTGTGGATGACCGTCTCTAAACGCTCAAAGTTAATCGGCTTCGTCAAATGATCGGAGAATCCAGCCTCCCGCGCCTTGGCGATATCGCTCTCCATCCCGAACCCACTCAGGGCGATGCCGCGCAAATGTTTGGTGCCGCCTATTTCCTCCATGAGCTCGTAGCCCGAGCGGTCCGGTAAGCCAATATCGCTGATCATCAGGTCGAAGGTCACCTTGTCGGCTTGCGCTACCGCTTCCTCGGCGGAATGGGCCACCGTCACTCGGTAGCCTCGGCGTTCCAACATCATCTTCATCCCGAGGCAAGTGTCGTGATGATCGTCCACCACGAGAAGTCGGGGCGCGCGTTTCTCCACGTGGCTTTTGGCGTCGAGCGTTCGTTGGGAGGGACCGGCATCCGCGCTGACCGTGGGGCGGACCGGGGCTGCCACGGTGCTGAGTGTGACGGTAAATGTCGTCCCCCGATCTTTCCCATCGCTGGCCACGGCCAGCGTGCCGCCGTGGGCTGAAACCATCGCCTTCGAGATCGCGAGGCCGAGGCCGAGGCCGCCGAAACGGCGCGTGATGGAGCTTTGTCCCTGCTCGAAAGCGTTGAAAATTTTGCTGATTTTGGATGGCTCGACGCCGATTCCAGTGTCCGTGACGCGGATTTCGATTGTTTCCGTCGTGGGATTGAAAGTCTCGACGATGATGCGGCCCTCCTGCGGCGTAAACTTCACGCTGTTCTTAAGCAGATTCCAAAACACTTGCTGCAGCCGCGCCGGGTCGCCCTCGACAAAAACCGACTCAGCCCGCAGACGAAATTCCATACCGAGGTTCTTTTTGAGAATGTCTTCGCGGCAGATCTCGTAAGAGCGTTGCAGAATCTCGTGCACGCTCACGGTCTCGAGGCTGAGTTGGAGTTTGCCCTTCGAGATCCGCGTCACATCCAGGAGGTCATCGATCAAGCGGGCTTCCAGCTCGACGTTGCGCCGGATCACCTCCAACGCCAGCCGCACCTCGGGCGAATTATCGGCTGCCGCTTCGAGTTCTCCCACCATGGCGATGACAGGTGAGAGCGGGTTGCGCAACTCGTGCGAAAGCAGGGCTAGGAATTGGTCTTTCGCGGCATTCGCCCCGATCAGTTCCTGACGCAAGGTCACGTCCCGTGTCTTGTCTTCCACCAGATAAAGGACGCCCTGGACGCGCTGTTCCGCGCCCTGGAGTCGCAGCAGGTTGATGTTTACGAAGTGCGTATTGCCGTCGCGATCCTGCAGCGGTTGTTCAACGAGTTGGAACGGAACACCAAACGTGAGCACCTTCTCGATCGCGTCCTTTGGTGCGATCTGCACCTCATCGTGCGTCGCATCATAAATGTCCTTGGTTTGCGGCAGACCGCCGAAGGTTTTCGCCATGCGGGAAAATGCGTCGTTCGCCTGGAGAAAGTTGCGCGAGCTCGAATCCACCAATGCGATCCCGCTGGGCATATTCGCAAGAATTTTTTCGTTGAAGACGACTTCGCGCTCGATGCGGCTGGCGGCTTCGGCCTGCCGGCGGGTGAAGCGTCCGGCGAAGATGGCGCCCAGTGCAGTGAGGAGGATGAGCCACACGACCGGGAACGTGATCTTGACCAGCAGATCCCTTACCGGTTTGTAGGCGGCAGATTTTGGTTGTTCGATGACCGCCACCCAGCCGGTCGGGTCCAACATGCTGAAGGAATAAAGATTTCCAAAGCGCTCCAGATGCCCAATTTTCTTCTCCCGGATTTCCTCGATTAGGCTTTTCGCCTGTGTCGAAACGGTCCTGGTATTCGGCCCGAGCTTGTTGGTGAAAAGCGCAGCTCCCGTCTGATCGATGACCTGGGGAACGGATTGGTCCGCAAATTCGATCATGTTCAGGCGCTTTCCCACGCGCTCGATCAAAACCGAAACGCCCAGATACCCAATCGTGCTCCCGTCGGGCCCCTGGACGGAGCCGACCACGTCGGCGGTCATCCGTTTATCGGAAAGACGGGGATGCGCAGCGGAAAGGTGCGCGCCGGGCCCCTCGTCGGCTGCGTCCTTCCAGCCGCTCTCGGGAAAATGCACTGCCTCTTCCGGCGGAATGGCGGGGATGGAGGCGATCAAGCGCCCATCTGCACCAGCCAGAAACATCCCATCGATCCGGGAATGCGAAAAGTAGGTTGCGTTCAGCCAAGCCTGCCCGGCGACCTCCGGCTCCGGGCCGGTGAGGATTTGCGCGACCTGAGGCTGGGTTTGATAGTATTCAATAATGTCGCCGGTGCGGTTCAAATCGTCGCCCAGCCAATGTGCGGTCAACTGCACGAAAGTCTGGCGATCGTGCAGAATCTTCGATTCCAGGGTGTTGGTCAGAATCGTATACGAGAAGAACAACATCAAAATCGAGGGGACCCAGCCGGCGAGAAGGATCGCGACGACGATGTTGAAGCGCTGGAACCGCTCCTGCTCGCTCCGCCGGAAAACGTTCCGCAGAGCGCTGAGGTTGAAGGGTGCCATCGGGTCGTCAAACTCGACTCTCGAACCCATCGCGGCAAGGGAGGAATGAAAGCCCATTTGACCCCAAGATTCGCCTCGAATGCGGTCTGCTCTCAGCCGTAGTTCAATCCCGCTTTCAGAGGGAAAACTGCCATTTTTGATTTGACGGTGGCGTGGGAACCGCCATCATACCGCCCTTGCCGGCCCTGTGGCCGGCAAGTTCTCATTACCCGTTATGCAAGGAAGCGTTGGCTATCTCATCTGGACCAGTTGCTACCTGAGCGTGCTTTTGGGTCTCTCCGCCTACGGTGTGCATCGGTATTTTATTATCTATCTGTTTCTGAAGAATCGGAAGAAGGAGACGTTGCCGCTCTCGCAGTTTGAGGAATTGCCGACCGTGACCGTGCAGCTGCCGATCTTCAATGAGGTTTACGTGGTGGAGCGGTTGTTGAAGTCGGTCAGCGAGTTGGATTACCCTCGGGAGCGGCTACAGATCCAGGTCCTGGACGATTCCACCGACGACACGAAGGAAATGACCGAACGCTGTGCGCGCGAACTTCAGAGTCGCGGCTTCAATGTCGAGCGGAAGCATCGCGTCGACCGGACTGGGTTTAAGGCGGGCGCGCTCGAAGGCGGATTGATTTCGGCGGAAGGGGACTTTGTCTGCATCCTGGACGCGGACTTTGTCCCGCAGCCGGATCTTTTACAGAAGACGATCCATTTCTTCACCGACCCGAAGGTCGGCATGATTCAGACGCGTTGGGGCCATCTCAACCGCACTTACTCTCTTCTCACGCGAGTGCAGGCAATGTTTCTGGACGGCCATCTCTTGCTTGAGCAAACGGCACGCAGCCGCAGCGGCCGGTTTTTTAATTTCAATGGCACAGCTGGGCTCTGGCGCACCTCCTGCATTCAGGAAGCCGGTGGCTGGCAGCACGACACGCTTACGGAGGATCTCGATCTGAGCTACCGCGCCCAGCTCGCGGGCTGGAAATTCATTTTTCTGCCGAATGTCATCACGCCCGCCGAGCTTCCGGTGGACATGAATGGTTTCAAATCGCAGCAGCATCGGTGGACCAAAGGATCGGTCCAAACTTGCAAAAAGCTTCTGCCCACCATCTGGCGGAGCAAATTGACGCTCCCCCTCAAGATCGAAGCCACCGCGCATTTAACCTCAAACTTCGCCTACCTCCTGCTAGCTTGTCTGTGCGTGCTCCTTCATCCCTCCGTGGGCGGACCGCAGTCCGGCTGGCTCCGCATTCTGCTGGTGGACGTGCCGATCTTCTTCACGGCATCTCTTTCAGTCGCTGCTTTTTACATCTGCGCGCAACGGGAACTGCACCCCAAGACGTGGATGAAGGAGATTCTCCTCCTTCCCGCTCTCCTCGCTCTCGGGGTCGGCCTTTCCCTCAATAACGCCCGTGCTGTTCTCGAAGCAGTTTTCAACCACCAGTCGGACTTCGCCCGCACACCGAAATACGGGATCGAGCGCAAACAACAATCGTGGCGCGCCTGCAAATACATGCCGTTGAAATCGTTCCTGCCCTTCGCGGAAATGGCCTTCGCGATTTATTTCAGCTACTTCCTCTGGTTCGCGATCCGGCATGGCCAATATTTCTCGGTGCCTTTCCTGAGCATGTTCCAGATAGGATTTCTCTACGTTTCGCTCAGTTCTCTTTCGCAATGGTGGCCGCGCTTCACCTTCGGTGCGCCGCGAGTGGAGGCGACTATTCCCGCGTGACAAAACGTTAAAATCTGGTAAGAAAAAGATCGCGATGGTTCGTCTCTCCCTCCTCGCTCTTCTCGTCTCTTTTATTCCTCCTTGCGCGACGGTGTTTGCGGCCGACCCGCCGCCGGCCACCGTCACGAATGAGGTCATCGTGAGTGTGAAAGAGCAAAGACTCATGCTTTTGCAGAATGGCGCCAAGGTGACCACCTACCCGGTATCGACCTCGAAGTTCGGACTCGGCGATGGATTCGGCCGAATGACCACACCTACCGGGGTCATGCGAGTAGCGCAGAAAATTGGCGATCACGCGCCCAGCGGCGCCGTTTTCCACAACCGACGTTTCACCGGCGAGATCCTCCGTCCCAATGCTCCGGGTCGCGATCCGATCATCACCCGTATCATTTGGCTGCGAGGGGTGGAAGCAGAGAACGCCCACGCCTTTGCTCGCGCGATTTACATTCACGGCACCCCGGAAGAGAAAAAGATCGGCCGTCCCGCCAGCTACGGTTGCATCCGGATGAAATCGAAGGATGTCACCGCGCTCTACAGCCAGCTCCCGGTAGGTGCCGCCGTGCAGGTGTTGCCAGGAAAGTTGCCCAGCGTGCCCAAAGCCCGCGTCGTCTATAAGATTCAAGCGCCGGACGCGCCGGTTGAATTGGGGCGTCCGTCTCCATTCGCCCGCTCTCAAGGCGGCGACGCCCCCTCTAGTCAAAAAAGCGCGTCTGCTCGAGAAGCCTCGTTGGCGAGGAATGACGGTTAGCGTTGCCCCTTCGTCTCCTGGCGACCTCCTGAGAGCACCCCGACGGTTGACAAAAGACCACCCTGCCGCGACTCTGCCCGCCCAGAAAAAATTCCCATGGCCAATACCAAATCCGCCGCCAAACGCTCTCGCCAAACCGCAGTGCGCTCTCTCCGTAATCGCAGCGTTCTCACCGGTCTGCGGAAGATGAACAAAGCCATCGCAAGCAATACCGGCGAGAAAGATCAAAAAGCGGAACGGTCCCTCATTTCGGCAGTCGATAAAGCGGCCAAGCGCGGGATCATCCATCGCAACGCTGCGAATCGCCGCAAGGCGCGTCTGAACAAGGCCCGCATGGCGTCTGCGAAGACGACTGCGGCTGCTTAACAGCGGCGCGTTTACCAAAACGTGGGGTCCGTTGGGAAACTCACAGATTCCCGCGCTTCTGGCCGAGGGTAAGGTTATTGCACGGTCGTCGAACCGCCGATCTGTCTCGAGGATATCTCGCACCTGCACGATGCGCCCATTCTTGGACGAAACGGTGCATCAAATCCACGATCGTCATAGCATCTCGCATGGTTAGACGTTTGGCGTGGCATGCGAACGGGTGCGGCTAAAGAGAAAGAAACGAACCAGCGCGCCGAGGAAAAGGATCGGAATGCCGATGACGACGGCCCAAAACGGAACCAACACTCCGGCCATGTCCCGAAGCTCGAGAAGGTCCTGCTGATCCACTGCGACGAGCTGCGGCCGAAACAAAATGACCGCCGGAAACGCGGCTGCAGCGGCGATAACGAGAATGTCGAACCAAATGGGAACGCGCCGTGACCGAAGGACCAAATAGCCGACGACCGCTCCTAGGAACGGAAGCAACATGGAGAAGAACCAAAGCATAGCGCGTGTGCTCTAAGTCTAACGAGAACAAGATGAGCGACGGCGGACGAGGGCGCGCGTCGCTCGGAGTGGAAGGGTGGAAGTCATCTCAAAATTGAAGCGTACAACGGTCCGCCGTTCGCTCCATCGTGAGGCTGTGTGAAAAGTTTTCCATGCGGCGGCTGATTTTCTTGTACCCGAGAGGGAGGGTTTCTGGCAAGGTCCGAATCCAGGATGAACTACATCACTGGGAACGATCGGGGCGAAGTGCTGCTTTTGCCTGAAGCGCTGGAAGATTACCTCGCGCCGGAAAACCCGGTCCGCTTCCTCGACGCCTTCGTCGCGCGGCTCGATCTGGCACGAGCCGGCTTCCGTCACGCCCTCGTGCCCGCGACCGGCCGGTCGCCCTACGATCCGGGCGATCTGCTCCGGCTTTACCTCTACGGCTACTTGAACCGGGTCCGCTCCAGCCGCGCCCTGGAACGGGAAGCGGCGCGCAACCTGGAAGTGATCTGGCTCCTGCGCAAACTGCGGCCCGACTTCAAAGCCATCGCCGATTTCCGCCGGGACAACGCGGCCGGGATCAAGGCCGCCGGGCGCGAGTTCACGCTCCTCTGCCGCCGGCTCCAGCTCTTCGGGGGCGAGCTGGTCGCGATCGACTCGACCAAGA
>JBDUAH010000314.1:0-3072 GCA_040004745.1 Chthoniobacterales bacterium
GGACACAACCGGTCCGAAAAACGCCGCGGTTAAGCCCGATTCAAAAGCCCCCAGCTCATTCGAAGTGCCGATGAAAATATTGTTCACCGCCGAGATGCGGCCGCGCATTTCATCCGGTGTGAGCAACTGAATGATCGTGTGCCGAATGACCACGCTCACGCTATCGAATACGCCCGTGAGAAAGAGCATCGCCAGCGACAGCCAGATCCAATGTGACAGCCCGAAGCCGATCGTCGCCAACCCGAACCCGCCTACCACCCAGAGCAAAATTTTGCCCGCGTGTTTCATCGGCGGCAGATACGCGATCAAGAGCGCCATCGCGAAAGCGCCGATCCCTGGCGCCGCCCGCATCCAGCCCAAACCGACCGTGCCGCAATGCAAAATCTGGTCGGCAAAAATTGGCAATAACGCCGTCGCGCCGCCTAACAACACCGCCACCATATCGAGCGTGATGGTGGCCAGGATCACTTTCTTGCTCAGCACGAACCGCATCCCTTCCACCAGGCTCGCCCACGGGTTGCTCTGCGCGCGACCGCCCTGGTCGCCACTTTTTATCGGCAGCACCAGCGCGAAAAACGTCACCGCGCACAGAGCATCCAGAACATAGATGAACGGGAACCCCGCCCGCACCAGCAGCACACCACCCAGCGCCGGTCCCACCACCGAGCCCACTTGAAAGAGACTGCTATTCCAGGTGACCGCGTTCGAGAACGTGTCGCGCGGCACTAGCTTCGGAAAATAAGCCGCGCGCGCCGCCCAACCAAAAGTCCGCGAGATCGCCGAAATCAACAGCACCACATAAATCAGCGGAACAGCATGATCCGAGAAGTGATAAGTGGGATGCCGCTCGAAAACGCTCGCGACCGAACTCAGCCAGTGATTGCCACTTTGCAGAACTGGCCACGCCGGAATTGCCAGGTGCTGCCAGGAGATAAACGCCAGCGCGAGAGAGCAGACCGCGCTCACTGCCTGCGTGCAAAGCAGAATCGTCTTCCGATTGTAGCGATCCGCCACATGCCCCGCCGGCAATGAAAGCAGCACCACCGGCAACGCCATCGCCAGCCCCACCAGACCGAGCGCGGTGGCGGAATGCGTGCGCGCATAAATTTCCCATTCCAACGAAATCATCAGCATCTGCCGGCCGATGACCGAGATCAGATTCCCCGCCGCGTAGAAGCTGAAGTTGCGAAACCGAAACGCGCCATACGGATCATGTTTCCGCTTTGGCTCCAGCGAGCCCTCCGCACTCGAAGGCCGCCGCGAAGAAGGCGCTTCAAAGCCGGATGGCGAAGCGTGCGGTTTTTCGTCGGCCATTTTGCACCGCGAATGGACGCGAAGAAGCGCCAATTAGAAAGACGGATTTTTTTGGTAGGGACGCCGCGCTGCGGTGTCCAAAGCGCGTGGCCTGCTCTGGGGTATCCGTGCGTCTAACGACAAGCCATCTCGCTCGGACAGCGCAGCGCGCCGTCCCTACCGCGCGCGGCTCTAAATGCCGCCGGTGGTGACCGCTCGATCCTGCGAAGCCGTCTTCACCGGAGAAGTGCTCTGACAATTCGGAGTCACTATCCCGGTGATCTGTTGCCGGGGCGGCTCTGTCGCGCAGGCCCCCAGCGCCATCGGCACGAAGGCGGCCAGCAGCCAGGAGAACGAACGACGAAACGGCTTTGCGAACCGCTCCCGCATCGCGGCTCGTCGCGTCCACATGCTCCCATCGGCCCGCCGCGTGTAAGTCACGCACATCCGCTCCGTCCGACTCCGCCGCAATACCCCCGCCACACCACGCTGCGGCAGCGCCGAAAGATTATGCACATGGAGCTGGCAATGCTCACAAAAGCGGCTGCGCGCATCGCCGCGCATCTCTTCCCAACGCATCGGACACGGCTCTTTGATTTCTGGCGGGCGGTTCATGTTTGGGCTCTCGGGTGCGAGATTAGCTCTAACTAATGATTCCGGCACGCTCAATCTCCCAAGTCTGATCTATTGCCGTAAACCGAATACGCGCCATCGGCGCGACAACTCGGGTCGCGAGGCTGATTGCACTTGGCAAGCAGGATTACAATTTTGCCGTCCTCAAACGCAGCGCGTTCCCGATCACTGAAACAGAGCTAAGGCTCATGGCAGCGCCTGCGATAATGGGGCTAAGGAGCAAACCGAAAAACGGATAGAGTAGCCCAGCGGCGATCGGGATGCCGACTGCGTTGTAGATGAAGGCGAAGAAGAGATTCTGCCGAATGTTCCGCATCACGGCGCGGCTGAGCGTGATCGCTTTCGCCACGCCGCGAAGATCGCCTTTGAGCAAGGTAATGCCGGCGCTTTCCATCGCGACATCCGTCCCGGTGCCCATGGCAATGCCGACATCGGCAGCGGCGAGAGCGGGGGCGTCGTTGATGCCGTCGCCGGCCATGGCCACGACTTTTCCGCTCTGACGCAGTTGTTTGACGCGCGCGTGTTTCTCCTCGGGAGCGACGCCGGCTTCCACGCGATCGATCTTGAGCTGGCTCGCGACTGCGCGGGCAGTTTTCTCGTTGTCTCCCGTAAGCATGAGCAGTTCGATGCCGCTTTCGTGCAAACTCTGGATCGCAGCGGCGGTGGATTCCTTAATCGGATCGGCCACGGCGAGGATGCCGGCGACGCGATGATCGACTGCGACGAAAACGACGGTGCGGCCTTGCGCCTGCAACTTTGCCGCGGCGCCTTCGAGCTCTTCCAAATTGCGGATGCCGTGGCCGTGCAAGAACGCGGGTTTGCCGATGCGAACGGAGCGACCGGCGACTTTGGCGGACACGCCGCCACCGGTCTCCGAGTTAAATTCAGACGCTTCCGGGGTCTTCACCCCGCGCTCTTCCGCGCCGCGCACGATCGCGTCCGCGATGGGATGTTCGCTCTGGCGTTCGACCGCAGCGGCGAGCGGGAGGAGCTCGCCCTCGGCGAAGTCGGAGGCGGCGATGACTTCGGTGAGGGCGGGTTTGCCTTCCGTTAGCGTGCCGGTTTTGTCCACCACCAAGACCTCCACCTTCTCCATGCGTTCCATGGCTTCGGCGTTCTTGATCAAGACGCCTTCGTGCGCGCCGC
>JBDUAH010000315.1:0-3059 GCA_040004745.1 Chthoniobacterales bacterium
CCCATCCCGGTATGCTCGCGCATGTAGGCGATGGCTTGTTCGCGCGTCCAGCGCTGCGCATGGATGCCGGTATCGACCACCAATCGCACCGCGCGGAACAGCTCCCCTTGTAACCGACCGAGATCGCCGAACGGATCGCCTTCGTACCAACCGGCGTCCTTCGCCAGCCACTCCGTGTAGAGCGCCCAACCTTCGCTGTAGGCGGTGAACGGAATCAGCTTTCGAAATTGCGGCAGCCCCGTCAATTCGCGCGCCGTGGCGATCTGGAAATGATGGCCCGGCACACCTTCGTGATAAGCCAGCGTGGGCATGCCCCACTTCGCGACCTCGTTCATATCGCGCAGGTTGGCGTAGAAAATTCCCGGCCGCGTTCCATCCATCGCCGGCCCTTCGTAGTATGCGCCTGGGCCGGTCGCCTGCTTGAACTCCGGCACGCGACGCACTTCGATTTTCGCTTTCGGGATGGTGGAGAAGAGCTGCTTCGAACGCTCCAGAGCCTGATCGATCAGGCGGGTGTATTCCGCCAGGGCGGCGGCGCGGCCGGCGTCATCGTTGGCGAAAAGGAAACGCGGATCTTTCCCTAACGAATCCAACGACGGTGCGATGGGTTGTCCGGCGAAACCATTCGCATCCAGAATCGCGCGCATCTCGCCTTCGATCCGCGCTACTTCCGCGACGCCGAGCGCGTGAATCTCCGTCGGATTCAACTTCGTGGTCGTGTTCTGCCGCAGCATGTGGGCGTAGTAGGCATCCCCATCGGGCAACTTCCACACGCCGTCGTCGGTCGTGGTGATGGGCAGGAGCGCGGTGAAATAATCGATCAGCTTTTGGTAGGCCGGATAAACCTGATGGCTGATCGCGCCTTCCACTTGTTCCTGGAAATCGGAGCGCTGCTCGTTCGTCAGTTTATCGATCGTCGCGACGCGCTTTTTGAAAGAAGTGGCGAGGATATTCTCCGCCGGCGGTTGCGCGACGAAGTCGGTCATCTCCTTCAGCACCCGCTCCACCACGAAACGCGGTGGGATGATTTTCTTTTCCTGCCGCACCTGCAGTCCTTGGAGGACTTGATCGAACTTTGTCGGCAAAGCCTGGAGCCGCTTGATGTAATATTCACAATCGCGCGGACCGAGCAGGCGGTGCGTGTTCGCCATGAAGGATGGGAACTGATTTTGCACGCCGAAGAGCTGATTTACCGGGTAGTTGTGCCACTGGAATTTTTCGCCCTCGAGCTGCACGGTGAGGAACCAATCGAGCACCGCGGTGGAGAGGCGCTGGGAGGCATTCTGCTTCTCCAATGGGTAGGCGTGGAGCTGCGCGAGATTCTTGCGTAAGCGCTCGAAACCCTTCCGCTGATGCTCGGGCGATTCGTCACCCAGCTTCGCGTTGTGCCCGGTGATCCCGAATTGCTCGACCAAGCCGAGCGAAGAAAGCAGTTCTGGTTCATCGAAAAGGACTTCGACAAAGACCTTCTCGTAAAAAACATTCAGGCTCCAAGGGCGGAACCAGATCGCATTGACCGCGAACACGGCCACGACCAGCAACAGAACCGCGACGATTCCGAAGAACCACTTCAACACGCGCTTAACCATGCGCGAGAAAATGTGCTTTAGCCGCGCGGGTCAATGCAAACGTTTCGCTGGGGCGACCCTGCAGCGGACTCCAGTCACGAAACTGTCCGCTAATCCGCGCTCTCTTCCGCTTCGTCGCCTTGCTCCACGATGTCGCCCTTGGTGAAGAGGACACCTTGCGCGATCTCGCGCCAGAGCGGCTTGTTCCGCAGGAGCCACTCCAGATCCATCGAGAAATGTTTCATCTCTTCTTTCTGCGCGTTCTTCATGATGGCGCGGGCGCTTTTATCCTTCTCCAACGCCATCCGTTGTTCATACCAATTGATCGCTTCTGCTTCTTCCGTGAGCGAGACGATCATGCGGGCAAAGGTGCGTGTTGCGGCCGGCAATTCGTCGGCTGGTTCGTGATATTGTTCGAATCCCATGGGTGTTTTCTCGTTTTGTTTTATTGGCCGGGTTACCGCGCGATGCGAGTGACGCCCGGCGTTTGCGCGATAACGTAGCAGAGATGTTGCATTACTCCGTGCTCGATTTGGCGCCGATTGTGGAAGGCGGCGATGCTGCGCTCGCGTTTCGGAATACGGCGGACCTGGCGCAACACGCGGAGCGCTTAGGTTATCACCGCTATTGGCTGGCGGAACACCACAACATGCCGGGAATCGCGAGCGCGGCGACCTCGGTGGTGATCGCGCACACGGCGGCGGCAACGAAAACCATTCGCGTTGGCTCCGGTGGAGTGATGCTGCCGAATCATGCCCCGCTCGCGATCGCGGAGCAATTCGGCACGCTCGAAGCCTTGCATCCGGGACGGATCGATCTCGGGCTGGGGCGCGCGCCGGGGAGCGATCGGCTTACTGCACATGCGCTACGCCGCTCGTCAGGCAGCAGCGGCGACACTTTCCCGCAAGATGTCTTGGAATTGCAGTCCTACTTTCGGGCGGCGACGCCGGGCCAGCGCTTGCGCGCGGTGCCGGGCGCGGGCTTGAACGTGCCGCTCTATCTGCTCGGCTCGAGCGATTTCAGCGCGCAACTGGCGGCAGAGCTCGGTTTGCCGTTCGCGTTCGCTTCGCACTTTGCACCGGAATATCTGCGGGTGGCGTTGAAGATTTATCGAGAGCAATTTCGGCCTTCGGCGCAATTGGCGCGGCCCTACGCCATCATCGGCGTGGGTCTTTTCGCCGCCGGGACGGATGATGCGGCGCGGCAGCTCGCGACCTCGGCGCAGCTTATGTTTCTGAATCTGGTGCGGGGTGAGCCGGGACAATTGCCCGCGCCGGTCGCAAGCATGAACGACTGGTGGAGCGCGGCGGAACACGCGGCGGTGAATGAACGGATGCGCTATTCGCTCATCGGCTCTGCGGAGACGATTCGCCGCCGGCTGCAGGAAATTCTGGAAGAGACGCAAGCCGACGAGATAATCGCCTCTAGTCAGATCTACGATCATGCCGCGCGGCTGCAGTCCTTTGAGATCGCAGCGGGCGTCTTCGCGGA
>JBDUAH010000063.1:0-10281 GCA_040004745.1 Chthoniobacterales bacterium
AGTGCATCAAAAGTGTGCGGGATCTCGGCGTACAAACTTGCGTGGTCATCGGCGGTGGAAACATCTGGCGCGGGCTTTCCGCCAGCCATCGCGGGATGGATCGCACCACGGCTGATTACATGGGCATGCTGGCCACGGTCATCAACGGTCTCGCTTTGAAAAGCGCGCTGGATGAGGTCGGCGTGGAGACGCGCGTCCAGACTGCGATTGAGATGCAGAACGTAGCCGAGCCTTTCATTCTCGGGCGCGCGATCCGGCATTTGGAATTGGGACGCGTGGTCATTTTTGTCGCTGGCACGGGCAATCCTTACTTTTCCACGGATACGACGGCCGCGTTGCGCGCGAGCGAGGTGCGCGCGGATGTGATTCTGAAGGCAACGAAGGTGGACGGAGTTTACGATTCCGACCCGAAGAAGAACCCAGATGCGAAGCGCTACGAGACCATCAGCTATAACGAGGCGCTGACGAAACGGCTGCAGGTGATGGATTCCACCGCGTTCAGCCTGTGCATGGATAACAAGATCCCGATGATCATTTTCGACATGAACCAGCCGAGCAACTTCACCGATGTGGTATTGGGCAAGAAAATTGGCACGATCGTAACGGAGTAGTCGCGGGATTGCTGATTTGCTGATTACGAAGGGCTGACTGAGAATCTGACGATGAGCGCGGAAGATATTTTGTTCGAGGCAGAAGAGACGATGGAGAAAAGCGTGGACTACATGATCCACGAATTTTCCTCGGTGCGGACGGGCAAAGCTTCGCCCGCGCTGGTGGAGAATGTGGACGTGGAAGCATATGGCTCGTCCATGAAGTTGAAGCAGCTCGCGCTCATCACGACGCCGGAGCCGCGGCTTCTGGTGGTGCAGCCTTTTGATGCCGCGACCGTGAAGGATATCGAGCGAGCGCTGAAGGAATCGAAGCTTGGCATTCAGCCGCTGGTCGATGGGAAGCTGATTCGCTTGCCGATTCCCGAGCTTTCCGAGGAGCGGCGAAAGGATCTCGTGAAGTCACTCAAGCAGATGGCGGAGGAAGCCCGGGTGCGCGTCCGGACGAATCGGCGTCATGCCATCGACGAAGCAAAGAAGTTGAAGACTTCAGGCGAACTCACGGAAGACGGCTTGCGCGATGCCGAAGCGGACGTGCAAAAATTGACCGACAAATTCGTGAAATCGATCGACGAACACTTCGAGCGCAAAGAAGCCGAAGTGATGAAAGTCTGATCCCTCTTAATCCTACTCCTCCGGCCCAGCGAAAACGATTGTGAGTAGGAGGAGGAATCAAAGCCGCACCAAATCGAGCAGAAACTGGCACCAGAGATAAACCATTCCCCGCCAGGAATACTTCACTTCCTTCTCGTTCGCGGATTTGAGCACGCCTTTTTCGACATTGTGCGCGATCTGCTCCCGCAAATCGTTTTCGATCTCCGTCTGGATGCGATCCTCATCCAACGAATCGATCACGCCGGTCTCCACCAGGTTCAGCCGAAGGTATGCCTTATGGCTCTGGTAGAGCTGCCAGAATGATTGGTCCGGCCGCTGCCGGTTGATGCGAAATTGCGGCGTCAACTTCAGCCCGTATGAGAGTGGATAATTCCACGTCGTCCAGATGATCCCGTCCTTCGCGCGCGACGAAATGCGCAGGTAATAAAATGAGAGATCGTTCTGCTCGTTCAGGCAGATGGTGGCCTGCGCGCGATCTTCTTCTTTGTAGAAAAGCCGGAAGAATTGTTTGTAGTCTTCCCAGTCCCAGCCGGCATCGTTAATGTGCGCGAAACCCTCGTTCTCGATCTCGCGCGTGATCTCGCTCAATGTCGGGAAAATATCCTGCGAGGGCGGATTCTTCGGCCGGAGAGATTTCTCTTTCGGCAAACGGAGGGCGCGAATCCGCGTCAGAATTTCCAGCCAGGGAAGGAACAACCACGCCAGCGCGGCCGCCAACCCGCAGTACCATTTTCCGCTGAGGAAATAGACCGCGAGAAAAGTGGAAACCAGAATGCCAAGCGCGCCCGCTTTTTGCGCTAGCGAGGTCTGGTAGCTCCGCAGCGCGATGCTCAGAACGGCAACGCCCAGCGTCAAAAAGAGGGCAAACCACATCTAGGGAGTGATCCCGTGCTCGCTCAGGAATTTTTCCAGTTGGTCCGTGTCGAAATTAGCCAGCACTTCATCTCCAGCGGTCAGCGTCGGCACATATGTTTGATCCGACAGCTCCGTCATCTCTTTGTAGGCATCGCGATCTTCGCCCACATCAATCTCGGTAAATTGATAGCCGCGCTCGGTGAGATATTCTTTCGCGTCAATGCACCATGAGCACCACTCACGGCTGTAAAGTTTGATTTCGGTCGCCACGCCGTGAATTAACAAGTCACGCCTCCGACCGTCAACGGCGATATCCGCGAGCCAGGGCGCTCGCAGACAAAGACCTTCTGCGACTTCCAAGGCGAGCCGCACTCCCGCGAAAATTCCCGATCAGTATGATTTCGCCCAGACGACTCTCTTCGGGCTGGGCTGGCCGTTAAAGATGCAGATGCCTGCTTCGGCTGGCATCGCCGGATCATCGAATGGAATGCAGCGGATCGTGACCTTGAGGTCCTTCTTCACCTGCTCTTCGACTTCCCGCGCGCCGGACCAGTGCGCCAGCGCGAAGCCACCGTGGATTTCGGGCTTGTTCGAATTCTTTGGCGTAAAGAATTCGTAGAACTCCTGCTTCGAATTGATAACGCGGGTATTCGCATCTCGGAATTCTTGCGCGCGTTGCAGCAGATTTTGTTGGATCGCGACAAGCAACTCCGCCGCCTTGTGCGCGAATTCGTCAGCAGAAAGAAACTCTTTTCTCTTCACCGGCTGGTCGCGCCGCATTACGGCTACGTTGCCGGATTCCAGATCGCGCGGCCCGATCTCGACGCGCAGCGGCACGCCCTTCTTGATCCACTCCCAGCTCTTCACGCCGCCGCCGAGATCGCGCCGATCGACTTCGATTCCAAGCGGACCGCCATCATAGACCACAGCACGAAGTTGCTCGGCCAATTTGTCGGCTGCGGCGAGGACCGCGTCGCGCGTTTCTTCTTTCGGCGTGATCGGAATGATGACTACGTGGGTGGCGGCGAGACGTGGCGGTACGACCAGCCCGTCGTCATCCGCGTGCGCCATGATGAGTGTGCCGACCATGCGCGTGCTCATGCCCCAGCTCGTGGTCCAGCCGAACTCTTCCTTGCCATCGCGCGTTTGGAACTTGATCCCGCTGGCGCGCGAAAAATTCTGCCCCAAGAAATGCGAAGTGCCCGCCTGGATCGCCTTTCGATCTTGCACCATCGCTTCGATGCACAGCGTTTGCACGGCACCGGGAAAACGTTCACTCTCTGATTTTTCGCCACAGAAAACCGGCACCGCCACGTAGTCGCGCACGAACGTTTCGTAAACGTCGAGCATGCGCTTCGTTTCCTCGCGCGCTTCCGCTTCGCTCTCGTGCACGGTATGTCCTTCCTGCCACAGAAATTCCGTCGTGCGTAAAAACACGCGGGGCCGCATTTCCCAACGGACGACGTTGGCCCATTGGTTGATCAAGATCGGGAGATCGCGATAGCTCTGGACCCATTTTGCGTAGGTGGCACCGATAATTGTTTCCGACGTCGGCCTAACGACCAATGGCTCGGCCAGCGGACTGGCGGGCACCATCTTCCCCTCCGCATTCACCTCCAGCCGCGTGTGCGTGACGACCGCGCACTCTTTCGCGAAGCCTTCTACATGCGCCGCCTCTTTTTCGAAATAGCTCAGCGGAATGAAAAGGGGGAAATACGCGTTCTTGTGTCCGGTGGCCTTAAACATCGCGTCGAGCTGGCGCTGCATGTTTTCCCAAAGCGCGTAACCCCACGGCCTGATCACCATACAACCGCGCACATCAGACGGCTCGGCCATCTCCGCGGCACGGATCACCTGTTGGTACCACTCGGGGAAGTCCTCCTCGCGGCGAGGAGTAATGGCAGATCTTGGGGCTGCGTCGGGCTTAGCCATAATAAGGCGCGTTACTTAAACCCGAGCTGACTGGTTGACCAGTCGCAGTTTGCCGCCCTGTAGCCACGTCCCTGTGGGACGTGCGAGAGTGACTGTTGCGGAACTAGCGAGCAACTCCGTTGAGAGTCGCCCTCAGACGTCACGGGACGTGGCTACAGCGAAGTCTCTAGTTTCTCGCCACGAGCGGGCCATCCGTCTCGCTCCGTTCTGCATAATGCCCGGCGAACTCCATGCTGCAGATCGTCCGATATTGCGCGTGGCTTCCCATCGCGGCGCCCGCGTAGTTGAAAGCAGGATTGAAAATATTCGCACGATGTTTCCGCGAGGGCAGGCCGTCATCGATGATCAACGCCACCACGATCTCGCGCGCATTGGAGCGACCACAGGATAGATTTTCGCCCCACCGTCCGAACCACCGACCATAGCGATTGAGGCGTTCGCCGGTCGTGCTGCCGCCGCGGCCGCGATGGCTCATTCCGCCGCCGGCTTGTTCAGCACAATGATCGACTGCCGCGTGCGACATTCCCGTCGACATCACGAGCGACTGCAACGGCGCGTTATTGCGCAGGAATCGGATCGCTTCTTCCAAGGCACGCGTGCCTTCCTTGCCACCGAAACTTCCACGCCGCTCTTCCAGATAGGACGCATATTGCGCCGGCTGTTGGCGCGCGAGATTCATCTCTCGGACCACATCACCAGCAGGGGCAGCCTGCGCCTTTGCCGAAGGAGCCAAGGCGAACGCGACAGAAGCGATTGTCAACCCGAGGAGCGCACATGCTTTCATTATGGTATTTATAAGCACAAGCGATGCCACCAACCGGGCGGAGCGAATGCAAATCACACCAGAACGAGCATTTGACACTCTCCGGCCTCGCTCGTAATTTCCCGACCCTTTCCGCTCCATGAAGACGTTTTCTGCAAAAGCCAACGAGGTCCCACGCAAGTGGTGGATCATTGACGCCAACAACCAGGTCCTCGGCCGTGTCGCCGTGAAAGCCGCCAATCTCCTTCGTGGGAAAGAGAAGGCGATCTACACGAACCACGTCGACACGGGCGATTTCGTGGTCGTGATCAACGCCGAGAAAGTGCGTCTGAGCGGCAAGAAGGAAGAGCAGAAAACGTACATGAGCTATTCTGGCTTCATCGGTGGCCACAAGTCGGAGAACGCCCGCGCTCGTCGCGAGCGTCACCCTGAGTTAATGGTCGAACGCGCCATCCGGGGGATGATTCCGCACAACAAATTAGGCCGCGCCGTTTACCGCAAACTCAAAGTCTACAAAGGCGACCTCCACCCGCACTCCGCGCAGCAACCCGCCGCGGTCACATTGGCCTAAACCGCCGCACCTTTTCTCTTCTCTCATGGCAACTACCGAGGAATTTATCGCCACTGGACGCCGCAAGACTTCGGTCGCTCGCATCCGCATGACCGCCGGCAGCGGCAAAATCGACGTTAACGGCAAGGCGTTTGAAGAATATTTTCCCACCATCCCGCTGCAGAATACTGTTCTCCAGCCGTTGCAGACGGTGAAGTTGACGAATTCCTACGATCTCTCAATTAACGCCAACGGCGGTGGCGCCACGGGCCAGGCTGGTGCGGCGCGGCTCGCGATCGCTCGCGCTCTTCTGCAGGTGGACGCGAATCTTCGCGGCACTCTGAAAGCGGAAGGGCTTCTCCGGCGCGATCCGCGGATGAAGGAACGGAAGAAGTCCGGCCAGCCGGGCGCGCGTAAGCGCTTCCAATTCTCGAAGCGGTAAGAGACTGCTTTCGCTCACGCGATTTCCGGAAATTGCCTCGTCCAAGAATGAGCGTTTTCCAAAAACGCCCTGCAGCCGCTTCGAAGCGCGCCGCTCCTTGTCTCGCCCTTACGGCGCGGGCGTTGCAGAGACGGCCGGACTCGCGCCACCCGGCGCTGGACTCATCTTTGCTACGGGCGCGCTAGCCGGCGATGCACCAGGCGCAGCGGCTGCCGGCGACGAACTCGCCGGGGCAGGCGCGACCGGGACCGGCGTCGCAGCCGGTTTCAATGCCTTCAAAATCTGCATTGCTTCCATCGACGCGTAGCTGTCGCGGTATTGAGTCATCAATGTCTCGCAGAAGCGGCGGGCTTCTTCATCCTGGCCTTTCGCTTTCAAGATCTGGGCCTCCGCCAGCATCGCGAGCGGTGCATTGTAACTCTGCGCGTAATTTGTCCCGATCTGCTTGTACATATCGAACGCGGCATCCGTTTTGCCCATCGCATCCAGATTCGTCGCCATCGCCATCTTCGCGGTCGTGACGAGTTCGTGCTTCGGATACGCATTCACGAACTTCTCCAGCGTCGCGTTTGCCTCCGCATACTGCTTCTTTTCCCGCTGCTCCGTAGCCATCAGAATGTAAGCGGAAGAGGCCGCGCCAGCGCTAGGATACTGAGAGATCACTTTTTCAAAATCCGAGACGCTCTTCGCATCGGCCAGCATCGCAGACGCCTTCGTCTCCCGGTTAGTCGTGTAAACCTTGTAGCCAGCATACGCGGCGGCCGCGCAGATGATGACAGCCAGGCCAAACAGGATGGGCAGTTTGTAGCGGCCCAGGAAAACCTGCGTCTCGAGAATCGGGTCAGTCGGGGAAGTCGGCGTGGTCTGCATAGGAAATAGCGGTCCTGACCGGATGCGGTCGAGGACTCGTCTTATGCCATGCGAAACTTTTCCGCGCAAGGCCGCATAAGGCCAACCTTGGAGACCTGTGAAATCGCACGTTGTAGAGAGGGCGCTGTGTCACGACGACAGAGCGCCGTCCTCACAACAGCCGCCAACCCGCAATCGGATATCGAGACCCCTAAATTTTCTTCCCCCCGCTCTTTTTGCCGCGGTCGCCCCAAGCGCGACTCTCCGCTTCCCTCTTCGAGACGCCAGACGTCGGACAGCCCACCTGCCGTATCCTTGCGGAGGAGGGTTCGGCGTTGGACGTTGGACGTTCTTCCCAATGCCCCACGACAAGCTCTTCATCCCCGGCCCCGTAGAAGTTTCCCAAAAAACCTGGGCCGCCTTTGCGAGTCCCATCATGGGCCATCGTAGCGACGCTTTCCGCGAGCTCTACCGCGCCATTCACCCGCGCCTCCAACAACTCTTCGCCACCAAGCAGCCCGTCTTCCTTTCCACCTCCTCCGCCTGGGGCGTGATGGAAGCCACCATCCGCAACCTCGTCCGCAAGCGCGTCCTCTGCTGCATGTGCGGCGCCTTCTCCGATAAATGGCTCGACGTCGCCCGCCGCTGCGGCAAAGAAGCCGAGCCACTTCAAGTCGATTGGGGCCAGCACATCGATCCCGCTGCGCTCGATGCCCAGCTCGCGACCGGAAAATTCGACACCGTCACCCTGATCCACAACGAAACCTCCACTGGCGTGATGAACCCGCTCCCGGAGATCTGCTGCACGATGGCGAAATATCCGGACATCGCACTGGTAGTGGACACAGTCTCATCCTTCAGCGCCGTCCCGATCGCGATGGACGACCTCCAGATCGACGTCTTGTTAACCGGCAGCCAGAAAGCGCTGGCTTTGCCTCCCGGTTTCTCGCTCTTCAGCGTATCGGAGAAAGCATTCGCGCGCGCGGCCGAGATCCAAGGCCGCGGCTACTACTTCGATTTCCTCGAGTTCAAAAAGAACCAGGAAAGCGACATGACGCCCACTACGCCGAGCATCGGCCACATCAACGCGCTGCAATCGAAGCTCGACGATATTTTCACCGAAGGCCTCGAAGCTCGATACGCGAGGCACAGGCGCACGAACGCCCTCGTGCACGATTGGGTGCGCGCGCGCGGATTCGAATTCTTCGCCGAGGACGGCTTCCGCGCAGTCACGCTGACGTGCGTGAAAAACAACCGACAGATCGACGTCGCCAAACTCACGCGCGATCTACGCGAAAAGCATCACCTCGTCATCGACGGCGGCTACGGAAAGATCAAAGGCCAGACCTTCCGCCTCTCAAATATGGGCGACGAGACGGAAGAAACCGTCTCGCACCTGCTCACCTGCCTCGACGATTGCCTCGGCTGAGGCCGCGCCCCGCTACTTCTTCGGTTTTTGCGGAGCCTTGGCGGCTGTCGCCGTGTTCTTCTTCTGCGACGCGCTGGTGGCTTTCGCCTTTTGTTGAGACTTCTGTTTCTGATTCGATTTCGGAGACTTGTCACCCATAGTGGCGCAAGGCTGCTCTTCCGGTTGGGGAAGTCAAGACAGCCTTAGCGAAGGCTGCGAAATAAGCGCGTGTCGCGCCGCGACCGGTCGACCGTTAGCGAAAGAAGAGCAAAAAAACGAACACGCCTAGCGCAAGTAAGGCCAGGATCGTCTGGAGGCGATGCTTGGCATCGAACGGCCGAAAAGCTCCCGCCGCCATCGGCATCGGCGCGCAATGCCGGCAATGATTTCCCAGCGTGGAGAGGGCGTAGCCACAGGTCGGGCAGGATTCCAGTGACATGCGTCAACGTCGCAGGCTCCGAGGTATTAGCGAGGGATATACCGAGCAGTCGCCGCAACGCTTCTCCCGGCGAGCGGCACTGCGCGGTTGCGGTCAGCAAAACAAAGCGGCACCTAATGCGCGTGTTCAGCCTTGCTCGTCCCGCCATCAAAGCTCGTACCGCAGTTTTGCTGGCGACCTCGCTTCTCGGTGTCGGCTGCGCGGGCTCTTCACCCTTCCCCACCGCAGACTCTGCCAGCTCCATCCACGCACTGCGGCACGCGCTGATCACGCTCGATCCGAAAGTCTCGCCCCGTGAAGCTGGCCGGGTGGCAAAGCTGGCCTACACCGTGCCGCGGAGACTGGCGCGCGAATACCGCACCGTCGGTTCGCCTCACTTTCAAAATTTCCTGGTCAACACCGGGCTGCGAAAACGCGGCCTCTGCTTCCAATGGACGGAAGATCTCATGCGCGCACTGCAGGCGCTCCGCCTAACCACCCTGGAATTGCATTGGGCCGAAGCGCGGCCCGGCACCTTGCGCGAGCATAATTGCGTGGTGGTGACAGCGCGCGGCCGGCCCTTCCAGCAGGGGATCGTGCTGGATGGATGGCGTTATTCTGGCCGGCTCTTCTGGTCTCCCGTGAGTGCGGATCAGCATTATCCCTGGAGAAAAAATGATACCGGCTACATGCGTCGCGTCCTGGGCGAGTCGCCGCGAAAGACGAGCGCCCGCCCGCCCTTGCGCTGAGCGCTCCGAAATATTTGGCTGGCCTCCCGCGCCGGAAGCAGAGAGAGAAAGCAGAGGCCGCGAGCTCTCGCGCTCCGGGCCGCAGCTTTCAATGAACGCTCTTCACCCCGCCTGGAACGGTCTCCCGAAAGTCGTCATCGGCATGCTGCATTTGCCGGCTCTGCCGGGCGCTCCGCGGGCGCGATTGGACCTCGCGCAGATCCGCGCCAATCTCCTACGCGATGTCGAGACGCTCGCAGACGGCGGCGTCCACGGCCTGATGATGGAGAACTTCGGCGACGTGCCCTTTTATCCGAATCGGGTCCCGGCGCACGTGATTGCACAGATGACGGCACTGGCGGGCGCGGTGCGCGAACGGACGGAAGTGCCACTAGGCATCAATGTCCTGCGCAACGATGGCCGCGCCGCGCTAGCCGTGGCGCACGCCGTGGGCGCCAGTTTCATCCGCGTAAATGTGCTCTGCGGCGCGCGTGTCGCGGACCAAGGTCTGATCCAAGGCATCGCGCACGATCTCTTGCGCGATCGAGCATTACTCGGTGCGGAGACGGTGAAGATCTTTGCCGATGTGGATGTGAAACACTCCGCCGCGCTGGCGACTCGGCCGATCGAGGATGAAGTGGCGGACGTGATCGAACGCGGACTTGCCGAAGCCGTCATCGTGAGCGGCGCCGGCACCGGCAAGGCGACCGATCCCGCGCAGGTCATTCAGGTCCGCTCCGCCGCCGGCGACACGCCCATTTTCATCGGCAGCGGCATCACCGCGGAGACGCTCGGGCAGTTTCTCGCCAGCGCTGATGGCTTCATCGTCGGCACGGCATTGAAGCAGGATGGTATCGCCACCAATCCCGTGGACGCCGCGCGGGTGCGAGCGCTGATGGCGATTCTTCGTTAAACCATCAACACTCGGCAACCTTGGGCACCCGGTTTCGGAGCGGGAGTTCCTGGATTTCGTGGACAAAAATGTCGCCGCCTGGACGGGACTTCCCAGAGACACCCCGGGGCTTCCCAAAGCCACTCCGGGACTTCCCAAAGCCACTCCGGGACTTCCCAGAGCCACCCCGGGACTTCCCAGAGCCACCCCGGGACTTCCCA
>JBDUAH010000064.1:0-10209 GCA_040004745.1 Chthoniobacterales bacterium
CAGCGGAATCTGGCGGGCTACGGACTCTGGTTAGGGAGGTTGCGATCGGTCGTGAAACCGCCCACGCGTTTGGTCATAACGGCGCTGCCGGCGTGGCTGGAGGAGCGGGAGTTCCGCTCGTTAGTGGGGCAGACGGACGGCTATGTTTTGCAAGTGCATTCCGTCCCGATGAAGCGCGAGAGCGGAAGGGCGGAATTGTTCGATCCGGAGTTGGCGCGCGCCTGGGTGGCAAAGGCGGCGAAGCTGGGACGACCGTTCAGCGTGGCTCTGCCGACTTACCGATGCGTCGCCGGCTATAACGAAGAGGGAAAACTGCTCGGCGTTTACATGGACAGCGTGGCGCCCAAATGGCCGGCGGGGACCACGACGCTGGAGTTCTCCTCAGACGCGGATACGATCGCCGATGTGGTGAAAGCCTGGCTGGAGAAGCGCCCGGCCGAATTGCGGGAACTGATCTGGTATCGCGCGCCGGTGGCAAGCGATGCGCGGAATTGGCGCTGGCCCACACTGGCCGCGGTGATGGCGGGGAGACGGCCGCGGCATGAATTGCAGGTGACGCAGACGGATGGCAATCCGTTGGACATCACACTCGTGAACGCCGGAGAAGCGGAGGAGTCGCTGGATTCGGTGATCACCGCAACGTGGCGCGGGGAATCTCTGGAAACAGCGGACGCGCTGGAGGGCTGGAGCGTGGTGACAGAGCCGGAAGGCGCGCGGTTCATCCCGACGTTGCCGCCAGTGATCCGGCTCGCGCCGGGTGCGCGACGGAGTATTGGCTGGCTTCGTTTTACGCAGCCGACTAGGGTCGAACTCCGCGTGGAAGAGTAAGATGAAACAGCTCGCCCTTACTTTCACGGTCGCGGTGTGCGTGGCTGGGATGAGCGGTCGATTGCAGGCCACCGGTTATTACGGGCCGGACTCTTATCTCGACCGGGGCGGGGCGAACGTGGTCGCGTCGCCAGAGTTCTATTGGGACCTGGAGGCGAAGCGAATCGCGCGGGAATTTCCTGCGCCGGAAAAGCTGCGGCTCGCGCCGAAGATTCCCGAGGTGGAAGATTCGAGCCGGCGCGCGGAGCGGAAAGCAGCGACCGCGAATGCGGATACGGCGGATTTTGCGGCTGCCTTGCACGAGGGGCAGATCAAGCCGCCGGATGCGGCGCTGGCAACGCGGCAGCATGAAGCGGCGCGGGTTCTGATTCAGGACACCGACGACCAATCGACCGCAGGGTTGCCGGATGAGTTCGCCTCGGAGTTTGCCGATTATCATCGCGGAGCTTTCGCGTATCAGAAGGGTCCAGCGCATTGGGAGGAAGCGCGGCAAGCCTGGGACGCGCTGCTGGCGCGGCCGGAGGGCGAGCGTCATTACCGGACGGTGTGGGCGACATTCATGCTAGCGAAGTTGGCGCTGAAGAAGCTGGAACCGGACGCAAGCGCGCTCTTTGTTCGCACGCGCGAACTGGCCGCACAGGGTTTCTCCGACTCGTTAGGGCTGGCGGCGGACAGCTACGGCTGGGAAGGTCGGAGTGAGTGGAAGCAGGGCCATCCGGAGAAGGCGGCGCCGTTGTTCCTGACGCAGCTCGCGCTGGGCGACGAGAGCGCGGTGGTGTCGCTGAAGGCGCTCATTCCCGATCGGGCGCCGATTGAGGGAATGTTGAATTATGGGGCGGACCCCGAGGAACGGCAGGCTTGGACAGATGAACAAAAGCGCGTGCAGGAGGAGAAGGAAGGAGCTGCTTTGAAAAACGCGGCGCGCGACCCGTTGCTGCGGCGGTTAGTCACCGCGCATATCCTCGCCACGTCGACAGCACCGAATTTCTGGGGAGAAGATTCGGGAGTCGCGGCCGCGCGCTCGAAGCACTGGCTGGCGGAGATTAAGGCGGCAAAACTGAGCGAACTGGCGGATGCGGAGTATCTCGGCTGGGCGGCGTACAACGGCGGCGATTACAAAGACGCGGAGCATTGGCTGGGGTTGGCCGCAGCGGAAAGTCCCGCGGCCATGTGGCTGCGAGCGAAACTGCAATTGCGCGCTGGGAAAACCGCGGACGCTGCGCAAAGCATGGCGGCGGCGTGGAGGGTTCTGCGCGATGCGACGACCTACACCGGATGGAGTCCCGGAACGTCCGAGGAGCAGAACGATTATGTCACGAAGAGTCACGACGGGCCGAGCTGGTCTTTCCGGAGGAGGCGAGCGGCGACCTGGCGGCGTTGCGATTGGAGCGCGGCGATTTTGTGCAGGCCTTCGACATCTTCGAACGCGGCGGTTTAGCGAATGACGCTGCCTTCGTGGCCGAAAGAGTTCTCACCGCGGACGAACTGAAGACTTACGTGGACACGATGCGGAGCGACCGGGAGGAGGCACGCCGGCATTGGAGCTATGTGCTCGGTCGTCGGCTCGTGCGCGAGGATCGATACGAAGAAGCGGCGAAGTATCTGCCCGCGCCTAACGACAAGATTTTGCAGATTTATGCAAAGGCGCTGCACGATGGCGCGGACGAAAAACTAGCGAAAGAGGAACGGGCGGCGGCGTGGTTTCACGCGGCTTGGCTGGCGCGTTATGATGGAATGGAATTGATGGGCACACAGGTGGCGCCGGATGTCTTCGCGACGGAGGGCTCCTTCGAGATGCCCGATCTGGCGAAGGAACGGCTCACTGGGAACTATCAGAAAGTGCGCTGGGACGGCGCAGAAGAAAAGAAGACCGATGTGCCCATTCCGCTGCGGCCTTCGAAGGAGGAAGTGAAGCGCATGAAAGCGAGCGCGATCCAGCCCGACGTGCGTTTCCATTATCGAGTGGTCGCGGGCGCTCTGGCGATGAAAGCGGCGGCGTTGCTCCCCGATCATTCCGCGGAAGTGGCCGACGTGATTAACAGCGCGGGTTTGTGGGTGAAGGATCGTGACCAAAAAGTGGCCGGTCGATATTTCAATGTGCTTGAACGACGCGGCAGCGGGACCGAGATCGGCCGCGCCGCCAGCGCGAAGCATTGGTTTGTGGAGGCGCGGGGTCCGTGGAGTGATCGTGAGCAGGCGTCCTATGACGCGATGCACAAAGAACTCGCGCCAGCGCCATCTGAACCGGACGGACAATGAGAGCGCTCGGCGGTTCTTTGGATTGCCTAGTGATCACGGCGAGCCTGTCTGGCGAGGAACCATCGGCTGTTGCGAAACAATCGCGCGCCGGCTACTTCCGCGAAGTAACTTTCAGGTTCGCGATGGAGCCAGCGTAGTCGCTCCAAAGTCCGACGGAGCCGCCGGTGCGGTCGGACAATTCATTCACGACCAGGCAAGGTTCGTCGGCGCCGTTGACAAAAACGCTGACCTTTGGTCGTTCGATCACGATCCGCGCGTGGAACCAGGCGTCCCCGTCCGGCGGCGGAACGATGGCATCTTCGAATTGCCCGGGTTTTTCTGCGCGCAGATGCTCCCAGGTGAAGCCGGGAAGCGAAATGTATTGGACGGCCCGTTTCTGGCGGACGGGATCCGGTGTGCGAAAGTTGAAGGGGCGAAAATAAACGACGTCGTAGGTGGTGGCGTCGACCACACGGAACGCGACGCCCACAAAGTTGCTCTGGGGCGGCGCGCTCTGACCTTTGACGTCGAATTCGATGACGCCGTTGGCGAAGGAGAAATCGTCCAGCCACACGAGCAAGGCTTTGTCTTCCTTGGAATGAAAGGTGATCGCGGGCGCGCCATCTTTGCGGGAAAGCGCGGTGGCTTCGATATTGCCTTTCCAACCCCGATGGAGGGGAATGGCGGCGAAATCAGGCGTTACAACTTCCTGTGCGGATAACGCCGGTACGAACAGGAGTGGGAGGAGACAGCAGAGTTTGCGCATGTTGCTGAATCAGTGAACCGGGGCCCGCGCGAGATCGCTGCTCGGGCTGAGGTGGCTGACGCCGCGTTTCGGCCCGCGCTTGGTTTCTCCCGGCGCCAGATGTTCCAAGAGACGCGAGGGCCGGGTGCCGAAGCGACGCTCGAAAGCGCGCTGAAAGGCATCGGCGTCAGTGAAGCCGACGGAGAGCGCGACGCTTTGCAGAGTTTTCTGGCGTTTGGAAAGACGACGGCGGGCTTCGTTTAAGCGCAGCGTTTCCACGAACTCTGTCGGCGGTTGGCCGAAGACGCTTTTGAAGGCTTTGCTGAAATGGCTGGGGCAAATGCAAGCGCGGCGCGCGAGGGTTTCCACCGAGAGATCGGATTGCAGATTGCGCACGATCCAACTCACGAGATCGGCAAAACGATCGGTCGTGACGCTGGCGGCGAGAGGCGATGCGACAGGAATCGACCTGTCGTTAGGTGCGGCTGGCGCGAGCTCCAATTCTCGTGCCACCGTCCGAGTGACGTAGGGTCCATAGTCTTCCTCAATCATGGCGAGCGAAAGATTAATCCCGCCGCTGAGGCCGTGCGCCGTCCAATACGGACCGTCGCGCATGATCGCTTTTTTGTGATCGATCTGGAGCGACGGAAAACGCCGGGCCAGATCCTGTGCGATGCGCCAGTGGGTCGTGACCGCGCGAGCGTCGAGCAAGCCGGTGGCGGCGAGAGCGTAGATGCCGGTGCAAACGGCGCCGATGCGTCGCGTTTCTCCAGTCTGGCGCAGCAGCCAGTCGGCGATCTCGTCCGCCAGCAATGGATCGCGCAATCCCACCCCGCCCGCGACGATAATGGTGTCGCAAACGGGAGCGTGCCGAAGGTCGGTTTCGGCCGTGAACGAGACGCCGGATTCCGTGCGAAAATGCCGCGCAGGCGCGCCGATTGTGCAGATTTCGTAACAAGGAATCCGGCCACCGTAGCCGTCATCGAGAACCGCGGCGGTAAAGGCGTCGGCGGTTCCGATTAAATGCAGGGCGGTGACTTGATCGAAGCCGACCAGACCGATCCGTTTTGGAGACATCACGACTGCGCGCTGGCCAGGCGCGCGTGCTCAGGCTTTTGATGGCGCGCACGTTTCTGGAAGGCGCTGGGAGTGATGCCGAGCCGGCGCTCGAACGCCCGCCGGAAAACGTCTGAGCTTTTAAACCCGACGGACGCGGCCACGTTTTCGATACTCAACCTTTCCGAGGCCAGCCGGCGCTCGGCTTCGTTGATGCGTAACTGCTCGACGAAATTTGCCGGCGTGCTCTGGAAAGTGCGTTTGAAGAGACGGGTGAAATGACGCGGGCAGAGGCAGGCGCGTTGTGCGAGGACTTCGACGGAAAGATTCGCACGGAGTCGACTCGTGATCCACGCGGGCAACTCCGCTAACCGGTCTTCGATCCCCGGTTGATACTCGGAAGGATCGATCGGGCGTTCGCCTTCGCCCGAGGGGCGCAGATTCATGACCAACTCGCGGGCGACATTCATGGCCGTGACGGCGCCAAAGTCCTCACGGATCATGGCCAGGCTCATCTCGATCCCCGCGGTGCCGCCGCCGCAGGTGTAATAGCGATCGTCCTTAATGAAGGAACCGGCATCGTCGACCTGGAGGCGGCGGAAAGTGCGGGCCACATCCTGTGTGTAACGCCAATGTGTGGTCACGCGGCGGCCATCGAGTAGGCCGCTCTGCGCCAGAGGGTAGATGCCGGTGGAGACGGCGGCGATGCGGCGCAACTTTTGGCCGTGTTCTTGCAGCCAGGCGGAAATTTTCTCACCGGTTTCTCCGTGGCGCAGGTTCGCGCCGCCGGGGATGATCAGGGTGTCGAAAGTTGGCGCCTTGGCGAGGGAATGCGTCGCCTTGAAGATCGCGCCCGATCGGGCCGTGAACGTCTTTCCGTCGACGCCCACGAGCACCGTCTCGTAACAGGTGTCGGCGCCATTATCGCGCCGCGCGGCCGCGAAGGCTTCCAGTGGACCGGTCAGATCGAGGGGCGACATGCCGTCGAAACCGAGAAGGCCGATCAGGATCGGCGTGGTCTGCGGCCCGGGGATTTGCGAAAAATACGTCATCGCCGGGGCCGGTTGTTCGCGCAAGGAAGGGACGACACCGAGTCGCTTGCGGATTGATAAAAATTCTGTCTCACATCCCGTAATGCAACGATGGCGCGCAAAACGGATCATTCTTTTTCGGACTTTTTTGCATTTCAGAACGGACGGTCAAAAAGGGCTCGTTCCGCCGAAAACACCTGCCCACACAGCACAAGGATGAACGGATGCAGGCTCGGTTTAGTCTACCGCTTCGGCGCGTCGGGCTGGAGTTCCAACGTCTGCGCGCTACAATTGTTGCCTTGCCATGTCCACCACTGATGCCGCCCAGCCCGGCTCCGCGGAAGAGACTCCGAATGCTTCCGCGGCCACGATGAGCCCGGCTTCGCCTAACGAGAAGAACGCGGAAGCGATCGAGGAAATTATGCCGGCGGTCTATGAGGAACTGCGTCGACTGGCGACGGGATTTTTGCGGGGCGAGCGGATGGAGCACACCCTGCAGAGGACGGCGCTGGTGCACGAAGCGTATCTTCGTTTGCGTCATCAAGACCATCTCGAATGGGAGAACCCGGGGCACTTCGTCGGGATCTTTGCGCGGGTCATGCGCGAGACATTGATTAACCACGCGGTGGCAAAGAATCGCCTGAAACGAGGCGGCGCGGATCGGGTTCGGCTGACGTTGGAATTCTACGAAGATCGCAAAATCGATGTGCGCGCGCTGGATGAAGCGCTGCGGGAACTGGAAGTCCTAGATCGTCGGCAGGCGCAAATTGTGGAGTTGCGTTTCTTTGGTGGCCTAACCATACAAGAGATCGCGGAGACACTTGCAATCGCGCCAGCCACCGTAAAACGGGACTGGACGATGGCGAAGATTTGGTTGCGCCGCGAGCTGTCGGCGACCGAGCCGTAAGAAGAGACCAATGATTAGCAAAACAACCTTCCGCTCTCAGGGGAAAATTGATCCCCAGCACTGGGCTCGATTGAAGAATATCCTGGCGGACGCGCTGGAGTTGCCATCGGAGGAAGCGCAGACGGCGTTCCTGGAAGAGCGCTGCGCGCACGACGCGGTTTTGCGCGCGGAAGCGGAGTCGCTCATCCGAGAGGCCCATGCTTTGTCGGAACAACCGACTGACTTTCTCGAGGACTGCGCCGAGCATGCCACGCGCACGCTTTGGCAGGAGGAACCATCGGCGCACGGTTGGCGAATCGGCGCCTACGAGGTGGTTCGAGAGCTCGGCCGCGGAGGGATGGGCGCAGTGTATCTGGCCACGCGGGCAGACGGGCAGTTCGAAAAAGAAGTGGCTATCAAAGTCCTGAAGCGCGGCACGGATACGGATGAAGTCCTGCGGCGTTTCGCCGGGGAAAAGCACATTCTGGCGCGGCTCGATCACGCAAACATCGCGCGTCTGCTTGATGCCGGAACGACGGACGATGGGTTGCCCTATTTTGTGATGGAACACGTGGCCGGATCGCCGGTCACGCGGTTTGTGCTGGAGCAAAATCTATCGCTCGAAGAACGGCTTGGCGTGTTTCTCAAAATCTGCACGGCGGTGGAGGTGGCCCATCACAATCACGTGATCCACCGGGATCTGAAGCCGGGCAATATTCTCGTGAACGCGGAGGGCGAACCGAAGCTGCTGGACTTTGGAATCGCGAAATTGCTCAGCGCTGAAGGCGGTCTGGATATTACCGCGACCGCAGAACAGCGACTGACGCCGATTTGTGCGTCGCCGGAGCAGACGGACGGACGGCCCGTGACGGAAGCGAGCGATGTTTACGCGCTCGGCGCGCTGCTTTACGAGCTCCTGACCGGGAAGCATCCGCAAGTCTTCCCCAACGCGCGGCCTTCCAGTGAGGAGATCGCACGAGTGGTGCGCGAGCAGGAGCCGGAACGGCCCAGTGCGCGCGTGTCGAATCGGCAAACCGCGCGCTGGCTGCGCGGCGATCTGGACGCGATCGTTTTGCACGCCTTGCGCAAGAATCCGAAAATGCGTTACGCGAAGGTGGCGGATTTGGCCGCGGATGTGCGGCGTCATTTGGCGCATGAGCCGGTCCTGGCGCGACGACCGACGGTCGCCTACCGCTTCCGATGTCTCGTTAGGCGACCGGCCTTCCGGGTGGCCGCGGCCGCGGCGGTGTTGCTTTTACTCGGCGCCGGAGGGTTCTCGCTCTGGCAGCGGGCAGGTACTGTGGCGGTGTCGCCGCCCGAGCTGGGCTTGCCTCCCGACGCACGGAAAAGCATCGCCGTTCTCCCGTTCGAAACCTTGGGCGACGACAACCCGCCCGCTTATTTTGCCGATGGCGTGCAGGATAATATCCTGACCGATCTGGGTCGCGTGGGGGACTTAAAAGTGATCAGCCGGAGCGGTGTCGCTGCCTTCCGAGGGAAGTCGCGAAACCTGAAAGAAATCGGGCGCGCACTCGGGGTCCGGAATGTTCTGGAAGGGAGCGTGCAGGTTTCCGGTGATCGCGTGCGAGTGAACGCGCAATTGATCGACACGCAGACGGACACGCAGATCTGGGCGGAGCATTACGATCGCAAAGTGGAAGACATTTTCGCGCTGCAAAGCGAGCTGTCGCAAACGATCGCAGCGCAGTTGAAGGCGACCCTTTCATCGGGCGAGAAAGCCAAAATCTTGAAGAAACCGACGGAGGACCTGCAAGCCTACGATCTCTATCTGCGGGCCCGGGCGGCCTTGCGCGATCCGCTGCAAATGGATCAGCACTACGATTGGTCGACGGCCGTCTCTCTGCTGCAGGAGGCGATCGCGCGCGATCCCAAATTCACGCTCGCCTACTGCCTCTTGAATGAGGCGCACGTCTACATGTATCGATTCGGCGAGGAGCATTCGCCGCAAGATCTGACGGCGGCGAAGGAGGCGGCCGAGGCGGCACTGCGGCTGGAGCCGGATTTGGAGGAGGCACGTCTGGCGTTGGCCCGGTACTATTACTACGGCCTGAGCGACTATCGGCAGACGGAAAAAGAGTTGTCGCGCATTCCGGGATCGGTGGCGCACGAGATTGAATTTTTTACGCTCGCTTCGCTGGCCGAGCGCCGGCTGGGGCAGTGGGAGGAATCGATTCGCGATGGCGAGAAAGCGGTCGAGTTGGACCCGCAGGCTCCCGCGCTGGCGGTGAATTTGATCCAGACTTACTCTGGGTTGCGCCGCTTCCAAGAGTCCGAGCGGCTCGCGGATGCGATGGCCAAACGATTAGGGGATGCGACGACGACGCGGCTGTGGATGGTGAAAAGCGAAGCGGCAATGGGCTCTGGCGATTTTGAAAAAGCGGAAGCGGCGCTGGCAGCGACTCACAATAAGGACGACGCCAATTTTCAATTTGCGAGACTCTTGTTCAAGGTGATGAAGGGGGATCGCCTCGACACCAAAGCGCTCACCGCGAACGCGAGCGAGGAGCTGAAAAAGATGGCCTCTTTCTGGACCGTGCTGGGCATGAGCGCTCATGCGCGAGGCGACGAGGAGGAATCCCACCGACTCTTTCTGGAGGCGAAGAATGTAGCGCAGGCCTTGCTGGCCCGGCGCCCAGATGACCCTGACTACTTGAGCGATTTATCCGTGGCGGAAGCAGGACTGGGCGAGAAAGAGGAAGCCATCCTGCACGCGCGCCGCGCGGCGGAGGTGCGCCCGATGAGTTCCGACGCGCTGACCGGGCCCACCTTTCAGGTGCGCCTGGCGGAAGTGTACGTGATGACAGGTGACCAGGACAGCGCTCTCGAAATCCTGAATGAGGTGGTGAAACGGCCGTTCAGCGTGAACTACGGCGAGCTAAAGTTTAACCCTGGTTGGGCGCCTCTGCGGGACGATCCACGGTTCGCACCCATTCTGGAACAATCCAGGTTGCCAGTGCCGATAGATCGTTAGACCGAGAGAGAGCAGGTGTCCTCGGGTGGACTGAAGTTCGTCCGGCTCCGGTCGAGCCAGCCCGACCTCACCGCCCCCCTTTAACTCCAGCGCGCCGAGCGGCGCGCCCGCGTCGGGATTCGTCTCTTCTAAGTCCTAACGGAGTTTGAACGGGTCGAGGTATGACTGCGATCGCAATCAAAAACCTAACCACACATATGGAGAAACCAATGATAAGACACTTGTTTGTTCGGCCCGTCCCTCTACCCCGTCCCCTAGCGGCCAGCCTGGGAGTGGCCTTCCTCATCGCTTCGAGCGTTTTCGCTCAAGACACCGCCAACCCAGCAACCCCAGTGGAAGATACCGCGATCGCGCCGGCCGCTGCTGCCAACGACGCCACGGCGACGACCGATCGCGTTGTCGTCACCGGTTCCTATATTCCCACGGCAGAAAC
>JBDUAH010000065.1:0-10092 GCA_040004745.1 Chthoniobacterales bacterium
CGTTGCAGGGCGTTTGGGCGATTGCCATCGCGCTCACCGGCACCTATGCGCAGGTCGTGAATTACGTCGTGGCGATGGATTGCATCTTCTTTGGCCTGACGGCGATTTGCCTCTTCATTTTGCGGCGGCGCGATCGGGAGACGGCCACCTTCCGGGTGCCGGGTCATCCATGGACGACGTTGCTCTTTATCGCCGCGCAATGGCTCATTGTGGTGAGCACGTTTGCGCATGACCCGGTGCATTCCTGCATCGGGCTTGGCATCGCGGCCGCGGGGTTGCCGGCTTATTATTTTTGGCGGGCACGGAACAGACAAGGGGCACGAACATGAGTGATAGAAATATGCGGTCACGCTACATGGAATGGGCCAAGACCCGGTCGACTGCGCGGTTCAATCTGGCCACGAGCGGGATTCCGAACGTGCCGATGAGTGAGTTTCCGCTCGCGGTTGAAGATTTGGAAATCACGATCGTGAACGGCGGCTACGGGTACGAGCCGCTTCTGCAACGCATCGCCAAGCACACAGGCGCGCCGCGCGAATGCATCGTCACGACGATCGGCACGTCGTTAGCCAACCACCTGGCGATGGCGGCGGTGCTGGATCCCGGCGATGAGGTTTTCATCGAAGAGCCAGCCTACGGGCCGTTACTCGACGTGGCGCATTATCTTGGCGCGAACGTGAAACGTTTCACGCGCCGCTTCGAAAGCGGATTCGCGGTCGATCCGGATGAGGTCGAGCGCGCGCTTACTGATCGGACGCGTTTGATCGTCCTGACGAATTTTCATAACCCGAGTGGCAGCTTGATTCCGGTCGAGACCTTGCGCGCCATTGGAGAGAGTGCTCGCGGCGTCGGCGCGCGCGTGTTGGTGGACGAAGTCTATCTCGAAATGCTCTTCGATGGCGGAGCGCCCTACGCGTTTCCGCTGGCAGAAGCGGTGGACAATCCTTTCATCGTGACAAGCAGCCTAACGAAAGCATATGGACTGAGCGGATTGCGTTGCGGATGGATCCTGGCGGCGCCCGATCTGGCCGAACGCATTTGGAAATTGCAGGATTTGTTTGGATCGGTCGTGCCGCACACCGCTGAGCGAATGTCGGTGATGGCGTTCGATCATCTCGCGCAGTTTCGCGATCGCGCAGCCCGGCTTATCAGTGTGAATCGACCGCTGCTGGACGCCTTTCTCGATGCGCGTGACGAACTGGAGTGTTTTCGCCCGCCATTTGGTGGCGTGGTGTTTCCGCGGGTGCGGAATGGTGAGGCGGACGAGTTCTTGCAACTGCTTCGAGACAAGTATGAGACCAGCCTTGTGCCCGGCCACTTCTTTGAGATGCCCCAGCATTGCCGTCTCGGGATTAGCTGCGATACGCCGATCCTGCGAGCTGGACTGGAACGCGTGAGCGAAGCTTTACGAGTGTTTCGCTGAATCACGCATTTTGTCCGATGTGGGTGCGTTGACATCAGGACATCATATTAGGTATGCTTCGATGCATGAGAACTACTCTGAGTCTCGACCCTGACGTGGCAGCGATGCTCGACGCGGAGCAAAAGCGAGCGGGAGAGCCCTACAAGAAAGTCGTCAATGCAGCCTTACGTGCGGGGTTGCATAAGATGAACGCCCCTCGCCGCAAGACGGCGCCATTTCAGACTAAGCCGGTAAAGCTCGGCCGCTGTTTGGTGGGTAGCATCGACGACGTCGCCGAAGTGCTGGCGGTCGGGGAAGGCGAGTCATTCTCGTGATCCTGGTCGATGCGAATCTGCTGGTTTACGCGCATGTGGCCAGTGTGCCGCAGCATGGGGCTTCGCGCGCCTGGCTGGATGAGAAGTTGAACGGCACGGCCATGGTGGGTCTCCCTTGGCCAAGCCTGCTGGCCTTTGCTCGCCTCGTCACGAACCCGCGAATCTTTCAACGTCCATTAGCCATGGAAGCAGCATGGCGACAGATCGAGGCGTGGCTCGACTGCCCCGTCGTGCGTGTTCCGGTTCCGGGAGAACGGCACCGCGAGACCCTCACTCCTTTACTGCGAGCTGCGGGGATGCGGGCCAATCTCGTGCCGGACGCGCACCTGGCTGCGCTCGCCATCGAGCATGGCCTCATTCTGCAATCAACCGACGGTGATTTTGGGCGCTTTCCCGGGTTGCGATGGGAAAATCCGCTCGACGTTTGATTCGCGAATTCTTCGTATTTGCGAGACAGGACGGCGGATTTTCCGGCGTTTCCATTTTGTCAGCCGGTGAGGCTGGCTATGGTGCGCAGATGAAGGTCTCTATCGCTCTCGCGGTTCTGAGTTTGCAGGCGTTGCAGCTTTGCGCGCTGGCGGGCAATAGCGTGGTCAACCTCTCGCATTACGATCTCATGCGGCCGGATTTCGGGCGCATGCGCGAGGAGGGAGTCCTCGGGATTATCCACGAGTCGAGCTATCCGAAGTATGTGCGCGATGAAAAATACGCTTCGCGGCAAGAAGCTGCGGTGGGGGCGGGGATGCTGTGGGGCGCCTATCATTTTGCGGATGCCTCCAGCCCAACGCGGCAGGCGGAACATTTCCTCGATGTGGTACAATCAAGCTGGCGCCGGGCGCGCCCGGGTGGACGGCCTAACGAGATTTTGCTCGTGCTGGATTTTGAGAAGAACGGCCATTATCCCGGCGGAACGATGCGGGTGGACCAGGCCGCGCAATTCGTTGAACACGTCTACCGCCGGACAGGTCATTACCCGGGGTTGTACGGAAGCGAGTATCGGCTCCAGCAGATTCTGAATGCCTACGGCGTCCAACCGGCGGATCGGCAACTGCTGAGCCGTTGCTGGCTTTGGGTGGCAAATTATCATCACACGCCGGGGCCGGTGCCGCCCTTTAGAAATTGGCAGATGTGGCAATACACCGGCGACGGAGTCTGCGAACTGCCGCGCTCGTCTCATCCAAAGAGCATCGCGAATATCAAGAACGCGGAGCGTAACATTTTCCGCGGAGAGACCGAGGCGTTGCGCGAGTTCTGGCAGACGAACGGTTGGAAACCAGACGCGGTTTCGGAGTAGTTTCTGGCCGTGTCAAATCCTCGAGTCATCGCCGCTCTGGCCATCGCACTGGCGGCTACTGTGGTGTTCGTGGTTTGGGTGCGAATGCCGGGCTTCGGACTTTCTCGGACCCCTCCCCGAAGCGTGATCAGCCCCGAGGCGCCGTCTCCGCCTAACGAAGAGTCCGCGGCCGAGAGCGCGTCTCCGAGTCCGGAGGGAAACGCCCTTGCCCCGGTGCCGAAGCCCCCGGTGGGATCAGTCCGGATCACCACGTCTCCCATGGGCGCGAACTACGCAATATTCCCCGGAGTCCTAGATAAATTACCGCCCCCGGCCACCCCGCCTCTCCGCGTGGGAGTGACGCCGGTGGAACTGCGCGATCTTCCTCCGGCCGAGTACACCATCTTCTTTCAATATCTGGATTGGCCGGTGGAATTAACCGGGATCACGCTCACGGCCGGCGAGGTGTTTCCGGTCGATTTCATTTTCCCCTACGGATGCGCCGAAATCACGAGCGATCCAGACGGCGCGCAGATTTTTCACGGCGACCGGTGGCTGGGGAAAACGCCGTTGACGGTGGCATTGCCGCTCGGTCCGCAGCAATTGATCGCGCGCGTGAGCGATCGACCGGAGAAGAAACAGACGGTCACGATTGAGCAACTGAGCGATACAGAGGTCGCGTTCGAGATTCCCACGGAAAGCACCCGATCTCCGAGGCGGAAATCCACACCGCCGCCCTCAGTTTTGGAGAGATTGGGCCGAACCATGAAAAAGGTTTTCACGCCCAAACCCGCCCCCCGACGGAAGAAGAATTGAGCGGGCTAGTGATAACGCCTCCTGTTTGAATCCGCTGGTCGGATTTCAACCGACGCGGCGGCCGCGATCGAGTAGGATCGCGACCAGCATATCGCTCATCACGTTCACACCGGAGCGGGCGCGGGCGATGATCCAATCGACTGGAAGAATGAGCGGAATCGCGACCACGATAAGCTGTTCTGGCAAACCAGCGGCCGCGAGCACGAGTGGCAGCACGATCAATCCCGCCTCCGGCACGCCGGCAACTCCGATGCCCGCCATCAGGGACGCCAGCACCACGACGGCTTGTTGGCCGAGCGAAAGATCGAAGCCGTACGCTTGCGCTAGAAAGAGCGCCGCCATCGCTTCGTAGAGCGTGATGCCGTCGTTGTTCAAGTTCGTCCCGACGCAGGCCGCGAGGCGCGACGATTCATCCGAAACGCCCATTTTTTCCAGGCAACGCAGGGTGACGGGAACGGTGGCGAGACTGCTGTTGCAAGAGAGGCCGGTGAGGATGGCGTCCGCGCCTTGGCCCAAAAAAACGCGGGGCGATTTCCGCCCGACCAGCCAAGCCATCAGTGGGTAGTAAACCAGACTATGCAGCGCCATCCCGAGCAGGATGACGAAGAGGAAACTGCCCAGCGCGTGGAAGACGGTGATGCCGGAGCGCCCGACGACTTGCGCAACGACGCCGAAAACAGCGAAGGGGACCGCTTCCACCACCCAGGTCAGCATCTGGATGATGGTTTGATAAACGCCGGCGACGAAATTCTCCACCGGAGCAAATTTCTCTCCTTCGCCGTCAGCTTCTTGTCGCAGCTTCACCTGCCGCAGAGCGATTCCGCCTAACAAACCGAGCAGCACCACCGTGATGACGTTATTTCGAGCGAAAGGCTCGATCAAACTCTCCGGCACATAGCCGGCGATGTTCTTCAACGGATCGAGCGTGATTTTGGGAGCCTCCGGATTCGTCGCCACCGGTGTCCCAGCTTCGTGTTGCACGATTCCGGCGATCTCGCTCAACCGGCCGCGCCATTGATCGCCCGGCCGGATCGTGTTCATCAAGGTGAGCCCAATCGCGAAAGCGACGGCCACATTTCGCAGGCAGATGAAGATCAAGCGCCCGCCGCTCCGGGCTGAGATGTGGACACGCATGAAGGCGTCCAAAATGGCGAAAAGAATCAGCGGCACGGCCAGCGCTTTGAGCAGTCGGATAACGAGAAAACCGAGTTGGCCGAGATCTTCATTAGTGACGCCGAAGACGATCGGCCTCGTCCCGAAAATCACGCCCAGCGCAATGCCGGCAGCTACCCCGATCAACACCCGCACAGAAAGCGGAAGGTGAAAAGCACGCCGGGGCAAGTGCGACACTATCACTTCAAGGCTTTTTCGAGCAGGTCCGCCAGCCGCCAACCGGCCTTGTGCAATTCTTCGTGCACGATTTTTGCCGACCACTCGTGATAGGGAAGCCCGTCGGGCATCTTCCGTTCATCGGCGGCGCCAATCGCGAATGTCTCGTCCTTATCAGTCTGCGGGCGCACGCCACTAAAGACGAGCCGCTCATGCGCCTCGCGCGCAATCGGGAGAATCTCGTCGGCCCAATGTTCCGGGTAATCTTCCAACTTAACAGTGGAAGGGAGCTGCCAGCCTGGAGGCTCGGTCTTCGCCATCTCCTGCACGAGCGCGTTTCGGGCCGCGTCCATTTCGATTTTACGTTCCTTTTTCTCGAGGGTAGGAAACTCGGGCAGATTGGAGGTGACGGTGAGCGTGTCCCAAAAACCGTGCAGTTTGCTGTAGGCGACCGCGAATTTTGTCGCGGCGGCCACGCTATGGCGCAGGGTGATCGTGTTACCGCCCTGATCTTCGAAGCCGCTACCAGATTTGTCGGGATCGGTGGGGTTGCCCTTCTCGTCGAAATACTCGGCGCCGACGTGCAGCGGCTGATGAATATCGCCGACAAAATGCGCGAGCAGGATGATGGCGATCGTCTTGGTGATTTTGCGCGGATTATCCTCCGGCACCTCGCCGCGAAGCACGCGGATGCAGTAGGTCATCATGTGCACGATATCCCATTGATCGCGGCCGGTTTTGCCGTCGGCGTATTTTTGCGCAGTGGCTACGGGGACATCGGTGTAATGGAACCAATGGTGCGATGGGATGAGGGATTTGCGATCGTGCGTGGGGGGATTGGCGCGCCAAAAATCCGCCAGTTGTGCGTCGACGAGCGGTCGGGCGGTGTAGCGAAAGATCCCGGGATCATCGACGCCGTTCTTGTCCCAGCCTTTGATTTCGTCCGGAATTACGGCCGCTTTTTGTAAAGAAAAACCTTGGAGCAAAGCGCGGATTTTCTCGCCAGTCGGGGTGTTGGCCAGTCGCTCATCCGCGATCGCGCCGACGATTTGGTGGCCGTCGGGGCCATAAGCACGGGCGCTGTGCGTCGCGACGCAGAGGAGAAAAGAAAGGGCGAGGAATTTAATTCTCATTCGTCTGCAGGAGGTCCGGGCGCGAGATGCGTTCGCCCTTAAACATGACCACCGAGATGGCGGAGAGCGCGCGAACGTCCTGCGTGGGATTGCCATCTACCACGAGCAGGTTCGCTTCTTTCCCTTCAGCGATTGTGCCCATGCGGTCGTCGGCCCGGAGCAATTTCGCGGCGTTGGCGGTCGCGGCCTCGAGCGCCACATTTGGCGGAATGCCGGCGGCAACCCAGAGCTCGATTTCGTGTTGCACCGTCGGTCCATGAAGGACGAGAAAATTTCCGGCATCGGTACCGGTGACGAGCGTCACGCCAGCGTGCCACGCGTTAAACAGATTGCGGCTCCCGGTCTCGACCGACATCGGATAATGCGAAATGCCTTCGCGCACTTTCGCGGTCCCTTCGCCGTGGACTGCCTTCTCGGTCCCGCTGAGCAAATCTTTCGGCGCCGCCTGTTGCACGAGCGATCGCTGCAGGAGTGAAGTGTCGCCGTGGCCGAAGGCAACGAACGCTTCTGCCACGCTCAAAGTCGGATCGAGCACGATGCCTTTTTGTTTCATCTCGGTCAGCGTGGTCTCCGGAATTTCGTCGAGGAACGAGCCGTGCTCGATCGAGTCGGCGCCGATCTTCGCGGCATCGGCGACGTCGGCCGCATTCCCGGTGTGGATCGATACCGGTAATTTCTTCGCGTGAGCCTCGTCTGTCACGGCGGCGAGGAGATCGACGTTCATGCGATTGAAGGGATAAGCGGGCACGCCGGATTCGAGCACGCCTTTGATCGCGTCCACTCCTTGGCTGGCTAGCGCGTCCACTTGTCTGCGCGCTTCGTCGGCTGTTTTCGGCGTGCGGACGAAACCGGCGTTAAAGGATTCGCGCATCGCTTCGGGCATAAACTTGGCATACTCCGTGCCATGTCCGCCTTCCGCGGTGAAGAGTGGCCCGCAGAGGAACAACTCCGCGCCAAGTTTTTCGCCACTGCCGAAAAGGCGGCGCAGCTTGAGCACCGTCTCAAGGTCGTCGCCTACGCTGCGGACCGCGGTGACGCCGCAGTATAAGTAGGCGGCGAGGGCGCGTTGACTGGCTTTGGGATCGAACGACTTGCTCATGTCTTCGTAAAATCCGCCGCTCGCGCCCAGATGGACATGCACGTCGATCAAGCCAGGCAGAATGGTCTTGCCGGCGGCCTCGATAGGTTCGGCGTTAAGCGACTTCGGATCAGGCGCAGGGCCTTCGTAAATCTTCGCGATCTTGCCTTTGCGAATGAGGACGGATCCGGATTCAATCACACGACCGTCGCCGACGAAGATGCGGCCGTTTTGAATGAGCCATGAGCGCCCACGATCTAACTCGCGTTGGAGGATTTGCGTCTTGGCCAGGTTCTCGCGGCTCCAGGATTGATACGCGCCCAGAAAGAGAAACGGAAGCAGCGCCGCCAGCACCCAGAGCTTTGCCGCCGGTCGCAGTTTTTCGCCTTTTTCCCAACGAAAAAGCTTCGTTGCGATGAAGGTGCCAATCGCGCTCGTGATGAGGAGCGCGAGAATGGCGGGCCAGTTTTGCCAGGCCGTCTCGTGGCGCAAGATGATCCCGGACATACCGGTCATGAGATGCGTTGCGGGGATAAACTGCGTGACGTTTTGCAGCCAGCCGGGGAAGAGCGTGATCGGGATCGTGATTCCGCTAAGGAAAAGCATCGCCATGTAGAGCGGCTGTATGAGGAGATTGCTTTCCTGCGAGGAATTGACGACCGAGGCAATGATCAGACCGATCGCCCGAAACGCGACCGCGCCCACGCTGACGAAGATGAAGAAGGAGAGAAGATTTGTCGGCAGCGTCATGCCGTAAAAGCGGATCGCGAGGAAAAGCGTCACCGCCACGGAGGGCAGGTAAAGCAAGAGACCCGTCGTCATCGATGCGACGAGCAATGGCACGGGCGTAATTGGCGTCACTTTGTAGCGGCGCAGCACATCGGCCTCGCGGTCCATCACTGCGCGCATGCCGGCACCGAAGAGTCCGTTGCCGAGAATGCCAAGCGCCACCACCATGGTGACGACTTGGTTGATTCGCGCGCCTTGATTCGCGTGCATCATGAGCGCGAAAACGAAGAAGAAGATAAGCGGGAAGAAGTAGTTAAAAAAGAGGACGGCCTTGTTCCGAAGCGCCAGCTTCAGGTCGATCCGCATGAGGGCGAGGAGCGCTTTCATGACTTGCTAGGCAAAAACGCTCTCTTGCGAGAAAACCAGATAAAGATCGATCGGTTGTTCATCTTAATCGCGCAGCTTTTTCCCGGTCAGCTCCAAGAAGACATCCTCAAGTGTGGGCCGTTTCAAATGCACATCCTCGAGCTCGATGCCGTGGCCATCGATCCATTTTACCATTTCGACCAAGGTCCGACCGGGGCGTTTAGAGCTGATCGTGAGTTGACGGCGATCCTCACTCAGCGTGCTGCGAATCGCTTCCGGAAATTCGGGCAAATCGCCGGCGGGAGCTGGTCGGCTAAGGGTGGCCTCGATGCCGGACTGGCTGTCGCTCTTTTCTTGCAATTCGCGCGGGCTGCCGATGGCGATGATCTCGCCCGCATCGATAATTGCGACGCGATCACAGAGACGTTCCGCTTCCTCGATGTAATGCGTCGTCATCAGGATGGTGCGCTTTTCGGCCTTCAGTTCTTCGATGAGGTCGCGAATCTCCAGGCGCACTTGCGGGTCGAGGCCGGTCGTCGGTTCGTCGAGGAAAAGCATTTGCGGATCGTTGATGAGCGCGAGCGCGAGCGCGAGGCGCTGCTTCTGGCCGCCGGATAACGTCGCATAGCCGACATCTTTTTTTTCCCAGAGCTGGAGACGTTTCAGGAGCGCCTCGCCATCCGCCGTGCGCGTGTAGAAGGAGGCGAAAAGCTGCACCGCTTCGCGCACCGTGATTTTATCCGGCAAATTCGTCGCCTGCAGACAAACGCCGATCCGATCCTTCAGTTTTTGCTTCTGCCGATCCGGATCGAAATCGAGCACTTTCACGTCGCCGCTGGTGCGTCGGCGCAGTCCTTCCAGAATTTCCACCGTGGTCGTTTTGCCCGCACCGTTGGGTCCGAGGAGGCCGAAAACTTCGCCCGCTTGCACTTCGAAACTGATTCCCTTCACCGCCTCGAAATTGCCGTAGTTCATACGCAAGTCGCGCACGGAAATGGCGGAAGTGTCGTTCATCGGAAGAAGCGGAATCTTAAAGCGTCACCGCGATAATGCTGCTGGATTTCGATCGCGACGCAAGCGGCGCACGGCGAGAGCGAGGAGCGTGAGAACGGCCACCAGGCAGCAACCGCGCTCGAAGAGTTCGCCATGGGCGACGTAGAACGTTGGCTGGTAGTTGATCGGCACACGCACTTCGCCGGTCAGAATTCCTTCGGTGAATTGGCTCCCGGTTTCATCGAGCAGCACCTGCGTGACGCGACCAAATTCGTTTACGAAACAGGTCACGCCGGTGTTCGCCGCGCGGACCATCGGCAAGCGCGTTTCCACACAACGGAAGATCGCGTTCGCGAGGTGTTGTTGCGAGCCGGCCGAGCGCTGGAACCAGCCGTCATTGGTCACGTTAACGAGAAGATTTGCGCCTCTGAGAACGAATTGCCGGGTCAACTCTCCGATCGTGTCTTCGAAGCAAATCAGCGGTGCGGCTCGGACGTCTTTGCGCGTCAGTTGGAAGACGGTGTGTTCTTTCCCAAACGAAAAATCGCTCGGCACTTGATCGCCGACAATTGCGCCAATGCCGGGTAGCGTGTGGCGACCGGGAACGTATTCGCCGAAGGGCACGAGGTGCATCTTGT
>JBDUAH010000066.1:0-10034 GCA_040004745.1 Chthoniobacterales bacterium
TCGTGATTGAGAAGGACGGCGAGCTCTACGGCTACCTCCTCGGCTCGCGCAAGCCTCTCCTGAATCAGCTTTACTCGTTTTACCAAAACGTTTGTCTCTTCCTCCGCGCGCTCTTGCGCTACTCGCGGTATAACGCGCACTCGCGGCGATTCATTATCTGGCTTTTAAAAAACGGCTGGCGGGAAGTGCCGGCCGCCCCGCGCCGAACGCCGCATTTTCACATCAATCTCCTCCCGGAAGCGCGCAAGATGTCGACCACGCGCGCTGTCTTGAGCGCCTACTTCAGTTATCTGCATCGCTCGGGCGAGAAGCAGGTCTTCGGGCAAATCGTGACCTTCGAGAGTCGTCGCGGCGAGCGGATGTTTGAGCGCTACGGCTTCCGGGTCATGAATCGCGCCGAGATCACGAAGTGGAAGGCGTATTATCCGGAGTCGGTTTATCTGACCACGGTGATCAAAACGCTCAAGACCGCGCAGCCGCTGACTTCGAATCGTTAGTGGATCAAACCGTGCCGCGACACGGCTGGCGCCGGGTTTACACTGCCGCCGGAAGAGGTGTAAGTTTCGGAATGAAACAGAAATTCTCTCTGGCGGTCGCTGCGGCGATCGTCTCTCTCGGTATTTCTTCGTCGGCGCTGGCAGCTGATGAACCCACCAAAGCGATTGCAGTGCTCTCTTCCGCTTCTGGCAGCAGCGTAGGCGGAACGGTCACCTTCACGGCGGGCAGCGATGGCGTGAAAGTGGTCGCGGACATCACCGGGCTCACGCCGGGCAAACACGGCTTTCATATTCATGAGTTCGGCGATTGCTCCGATAAGGAAGCGAAAAACGCGGGCGGGCATTTGAATCCGATGAAGCATGAGCACGCCGGTCCTGAAGCAACTGATCGCCACGAAGGAGATCTCGGTAACATCGAAGCCGACGCCTCGGGCAAGGCACATCTCGACATGACCGATAAGATGCTCAAGTTGAGTGGGGATACTTCCATCCTCGGCCATGCCGTCATTGTGCACGAAAAGGCAGACGACATGAAAACGCAGCCAACCGGCGATGCGGGCGGCCGCGTGGCCTGCGGTGTGATCGGCGTCGCGAAGCCCTAACAGGCGATAAAGGCGAGGCTGGCTGCGATAACGGCCAGCGCCTAACGACATCTCGCCGGGAGAGATGCGCGAAATCGGTGAACGCCGCGCATCCTCCCGGCGTCTAATTTGGCAGTTCTTTGTTTAGTGCTGAGTGAGCCGGCGTGTGGCCGGCCCAGCGGGGGACCCAATTTTTTCGCGCAAGCGGATCGGGGCGTGTGACGCTGCGGCGTCAGGAGCACTGGTGGCTCCAGCCCGACAGCTAACCTCGTAAGCGAGACACCGGGAGCAAGGATCACAATCCCCAATCTCTCGCCGTCGCGCAGGTGAACGGTGGAGACGAGGCGTTTCGACAACTGCGGTTGTTTGAAAGCTATAAAGATCTGGCCGATACCGCGGCGATGTTCCTCGCGATCGTGCTCGGTTGGTGGCTCATCGCGCGGCCGCGCCGGAGCGGGCAGAGTCTGCCGCAACTCGCGATCATCGGGGCGCTCGCGCTCAGTTCCATGACCGGATGCATGCGGCCGTACGACACGCCGGAATACACGGAAATAGATACCTCGGATACGGGGTTCCTGATTCCGCTGGAAGGCGAGACGAAGACGCAGGCGAAATTCCAGTCGGAAGATTATCTGCGTGATTTAAAAGTCGCGGCGAAGCGCGTGCAGATCACGCATCGCTGGTCGCAGGAAGGGCGGCTGCCGAATAGCGGTCGCTGGATTCCCACCGTGCGCTTGATCAAGGTAAACCGTGCCCCGGTCACGCGTGAGTGGACGGCGGAAGCTAGCACCGGCTCGACGAGCAAGAACCAGGCGATCTGGATCGAGAGCTCGGACAGTGTCGGGTTCACGATGGGGTTTACCTGCACTTCGTTTATCCCGGAGGATAAGGCGGCGAAGTTCCTCTACTGGTATCCGAGCGGCTCGCTCGCCGATGTCATGGACACGGAAGTGCGGGCCAGGATTCAGCAGATCGCCGCGGGAATCGCGGCGCGCTATCCGCTGGACGCGCTCCGTGCTCGAAAGGGCGAAATCTCGGACGCGGTCAAAAGCGACATCACTGAATTCTTCGCTCAGCGCGGAGTCGTGATCTCCAATATCGGGATGTTCGGCGGCATGGCCTACGAGAATAATGAGATCCAAAAAGCGATCGATAACACGATCATTGCGCAACAGCTCAAGGTCGTGAACGAAGCGAAGTTCGAGGCGCAACAGCGCGACAACGATCGTGTCACGCTCGAAGCCAACGCCGTCGCGGAACGCGCGCGTCGGATTGCCGCAGGCGAAGCCGACGCGAAAAAGATCGCGGCGAATGCCGAGGCAGCAGCCATTCGCGAAATCACGCAGGCCCTGGCCGAAGCAAAGGAGAATCCGTTGCTCTACCAGTTGCGCGCGCTCGAAGTGGAGCGGGCGCGGGTGGAGCACTGGAACGGGCAGTATCCGAGCTGGTTCATGGGCACCGGAGCAGCAGCACCGAATCTTATGCTGCAAATGCCGGCGCCTCCGCGCTAGGTTGAGCGCTGTGGAATTGCTCACCCTCGGCGAGATTAGAAAACGCGCGCAGAACGAGAGCGTCTCTGCGCGCGTCCATGTCCAGATCAGCGCTTCGGACGCGAAGGCGACGCGGGAAGGGAAACCGTATTGCGAACTCATCCTGGCTGACGCGGCAAATCGCATGACGCTGCGCGTCTGGAGCGATCATCCGGAGTATCGCGCCTGCGAAACGCTTCAGGTTTCGGATTTCATCGAGTTGAGCGGCGAGTTCATGCAGCATCAGCAATACGGTCTCGACGCACGTCGTTGGACGGTGCGCGCCTTGAATGCAATGGAGATTGCGGAGCTGTTGCAGGGCCCGCCGACGTTGCGCGCGAAGCAGGCCGCGGACTTTTCCTGCATCGAAGAGCGGGTGGTGGCGGTCGCCGATCCACGGCTGCGTTCGTTAGGCGAAACGTTTCTCGCGGAATACGGCGACCGCTTCAAGCGCACCGCTGGCGCACGCAGTTATCATCACGCGCGGCGCGGCGGTTTGGTGGAACATACCGCACAAATGATGCGCGTGGCGGTGGCGGTGGTGCCGCTTTACCCGCAGCTCAATCTCGATCTCCTCGTCGCCGGTATCCTCTTTCACGATTCCGGCAAGCTTTGGGAAAATCATCTCCCGGAGAATGGATTCACCATGGGCTTCGACGAACGCGGGGAACTCATGGGACACATCTCGATCGGCATCGAACTGGTGAATTCCCTCTGGCGGAAACTGCAGGCGTCGGATGTTGCTGCGAAGTGGGGCGCGATGATGCCGGCCTCTGACGATGTGCGGCTGCATTTGTTGCACCTGATCGGGGCACATCACGGCGAGGCGCAGTTTGGTTCCCCCGTGAGCCCGAAAACGCCGGAAGCGATGGCGCTCAATTACATCGATAACCTGGACGCTCGGCTAGAGATGTTCGCGGCCGGCTATCTGGTGGCGAAGCCAATTGCCGAGAGAATTTTCGACCGGGTCCGGCCGTTGCCCGGGAATCTGGTGCAGCCGCTGGCCAGGTTTTCTCGGGACGCCGCCGCTGATTCTTAGCAACGCAGCGGCGGGGTGGTGGTTTTTGCTAAGTTTAGGCTCGGCGTTCTGGCGCCCCCGTTCATGAAGGTTTCCATTATCACCCCGTGCTTTAACGAGCGCTCAACCATCGCAGAAGTGGTGGCGACGGTGCGGGCCGCCTCGGTGCAGGACATGGAAATTATCGTGGTGGACGACGGTTCCACTGATGGCACGGCGGAGGTTTTGCAGGGCGATGTTTCGCTCCTCGCGGACCGGATCATTTTTCACCGGGTGAATCAAGGCAACGGCGCTGCGCTCCGTTCGGGTTTCGCGGCCGCCACGGGCGAGGTGATCCTCGTGCAGGATGCCGATTTGGAATACAATCCGTCGGAATATCCCGCGCTACTCGATCCAATTTTTTCTGGGAAAGCGGACGCCGTTTTCGGGTCGCGCTTCATGGGCGGACGGCCCGCACCGGGTGGTTTACTTCTGGCACATGGTGGGGAACAAATTTCTTACTCTGCTCTCGAACATGTGTACGAACCTGAATCTCACGGACATGGAGACGTGCTACAAAGCTTTCCGCAGAGACGTCGTAGGCGATCTGGTGATTCGAGAAGATCGCTTCGGCTTCGAACCGGAGATAACAGCGAAACTGGCCCGCTCAAAGTGTCGCATCTACGAGGTCGGTATTTCCTATGACGGACGGACGTATGAAGAGGGCAAAAAGATTGGTTGGAAGGATGGGTTCCGCGCCATCTTGAATACAATTTTTTTGCGCTGGAACGCGGGGTCGCACGTGCGGCTAATCCCGCCCAGCAAGTCTTGTCCGTCTCGTGCACAAGCGAGTTTTCTCATCGCTGATCGTGCACACTACGGTGTGTGTGATTCTGGCCGGTGCCTATCTTCGGTGTGGCTGGTCGCCGATCTGGGAAGTGGCGCCGGCTAAACATTTTGGTCCCATCCTGCCGTTTCACTCTACGAACAGTTACTTTCTGACTTTGACGTCCAGGCCCGACGGTTCGGAGCGGCTGATGCGGGTGCTCTCGGGATTGGCGATCGCGGTGATTTATCGGGAGGGTGAGGAATCGGATATTTTTCTCGCCTTTATGGTCGCCTACTTCGCTTGGCCTCGAGAGGCGCGCGCGGTCCCCGTCGATCGTAGCAATGTGATAGCCCGTCTAGATGCGCTGGATTCGGAATCGCTCTCCGCGGTTTTCTACTGCGGCATGGCAGCGCGACCGTCCAATCGACCTATCGTCCGAATCGGCGATGGACTCATTATGGAGCCTCGCTCGAAGGGATTGGACAAGCCATGAGCAGCCGTCTGGCGCGTGATCGCCGGCCTGAGCCTATTTCTGGTGGCGGGGACGGGATTGATGCTGTTGGCGGAGCGCGGGGGCAGAGCTTCTGGCATACTCGAAGCAGGTGCGGTCAGCTTCTTTCTCGGGACCGGCCTTATTTCGCTCCTGCTTTGGATCTGCGGCGCGTTTCTCTCAGGGGCGGCGCTCCAGTATTTCGTCACGGTGATCGCCGTGGGGCTCGGGATGTGGGGAGTGGCCGTTGCGAGGAAAAGACGTTTACGCCTTCGCCTATCGCTGCCGCGAAATGCCCTCGAATGGATTCTCGTGGGAGCGATTGCGCTCGAGTTTGTCCTGGCATTCCACGCCTCCTTTTCCAGAGCTCTCGGCTGAGATGGCTTGGTCAATTGGGAAGTGAAGGCGCGTTACGCGTTTTTAAATCAGGGCGTGTTGCCAGTGACCTTTTGGAGTGATAACTCGCGCGCGTTCACTCACCAGTCGTATCCACTCTGGGTTCCATTCTCCGAGCTCTGGCTCTACTTGTGGATGGGCGAGGCGAACCAGTTTTGGATCAAAACTCTCTTCCCGCTTTTCTATATCGCGGGTGTGATATTATTGGCCTCATTCGTCAGCCGAATCACCGGGCGGCGCTGGCTGGGCTTGCTCGCCGCGTTTTTCCTCTACTTTATTCCGTGCCTGACCACCGCCCCGGGCGGGGTGCAAAGCGGCTATGTGGACGTGCCGATCGGGATGATTTATCTGGCGACCGTGGGATATCTGCTTCGCCAGACGGAGAAGTTTTCCCCGGGCGATTGGCGGCTCTTTGCTCTGTGCCTGGCGCTACTGCCGTGGGCTAAACGTGAAGGCGCTATCCTTTGGCTGATCGCTGCTGCTTGTGGGGCATTCATCATCTGGCGCGGGGGATATTCCCGGCGAGCGCTTCTTTGGTTGATTCCTGGGCCGGCCTTGATTATCGCGTGGAAAGTATTTTGCACGGCAATGGGTAAGGGCCCCGGAACGGAGTTCATTCCTCTGACGTGGACAAACCTCATGCAGAATTCGCCGCGAATTTTACCAATCGCTGGCCACGTCGTGGAAGAGATGCTTTTGATTAACCGGTGGAATTTGTTTTGGCCGATCCTCGCGCTTTCCCTTGCGGCCTTGGCGCTGCGGGCGCGCGATCGGAGATTTTTTATTCTGCTCGTGGCTGTCACGGCGCCCATCTTCGCTTACGCAGGAACCTACATGTTGAGCAACTGGCCGAGTTGGAGCGGGCACATGGATGCCTCGCTCTCACGCCTTTTGCTACACGTTCTGCCCGTGGGATGGTTGGCGATCGCATTAGCCGCGCGACCACCGGAAGCGGCGTGTGATTTTCTGTGGTGCCTTTTGTGGGTGAGTGCACCGAAGACCGAGCCCGCTGGGGCGTTCGACCGTGACTCGCGTTTCACACCACGGACTATTATCTGAGCGCGCTCATCGGGCGGGACAGAGGCTCAGGATATCTGCTCCACTAATTTGACGAGTATCCTCAAGACGCCCCGGTCGCGATCGTCTATGTGCAGGAGAAGAGAAGAACGAGACCACATTGCTGTATCTCGTCCTCTCCTCTATGGCCTAGACTGGCGCGACGCGGATGGTAACGGAGGGTCAATCCTGCCACGTCGCCAAACGCAAATTCGGGACCATCGCGAAATGGCGGTCTCGGGTCAGAATTTGCGCCCCCGCACGCAATGCGCAGACCGCGATGATCACGTCCGTCAAAGGCAGGACCTTCCCCTTCCGGTCAAGCCTCCACGCCATCTCCTCCGTATCTTCCCAAGCGCGGTGATCCATCGTCACGTGCACAAGGAGATCGAAAAATTCCATTAGATACGCCCTCGCTTTTGGACGAATTACCCCGCGCAAAACCTCGCAGCGGACCAGATCGCAGCCGGCAATTTCGGTTGCCTCGAAACGCGCCGCCAACTCCGTCACGGGATCGGCGCCAGTGCGGAGAAGGTGGATGTAAATCGAAGAATCAACGAGAACCACGTCTGGTCCGATATTTGCCGGGGGTTTCCGCGAGGCGCAAGGCCATCAAATCGTAAGCCGGATCGAGGCTTTCCTTCCACTCCTTCGCCTCGAGTTTCCGCCGCCCCAGAAACTTCCCGAGTTTGCTCTTCCGTTCCGTTTCCCGGAGCGCGAATTCGACCGTCTCTGTCTTCGTCTTGAGACCAGTTAACTTCATCACTCTCGCCAAGAGCGCGTCGTCTATGAACATGGTCATCTTCATCATGGCTCAAGCAGGATATGGCACCCCAGCCATATCAGCAAGCCGATTCTCGCGAGTACGCCGCTTATTATCGTGCAAGCTTCGCTTCCACCATCTTCGTCGGCGATATGGGAACGAAAAAAATCAATTTTTCGACCTTCGGCTTCATGCGTCGCCGCCTTGCGCAGGGAGTCTCGGTGTTCCACCTTCCGCCCTGCTTCATGCGCATCCTGATGATCAGCCCCGAAGGGCCGCCGCTCGCTCGTGCCACCGTGCTCGTGGATGTGATCGAAGCCTTGCCGCGCGAGTTACGCGCCCGCGGTCACGAGGTAGGAATCGTTCTGCCTTACTATCGCGAGATCCGCGAGAATCTACTCGTTAAACTGACGGAGACCGGCGTGACGGCGGACGTGCGCGTGGGCGGGAAGAGTTACGTGGCGGAGTTTGTCAGCAGCCGTACCGCGGGCGGCGTGCAGCTTTTCTTTGTGCGTCGCGATGAGTTCTTCGATCGCGCCGGAATCTACGGCGAGCACGGTGTGGCCTACGAGGATAACGCGGCCCGTTCCATTTTCTTCTGCAAAGCGGCGCTGGAACTGGCGCGTCGCCTGACCCCTTCGCCAGAGATTCTACATGTGCACGATTGGGCGGCGGCGATGGTGCCGGTGTGGGTGCAGGAGGCGAAGATGCCTTTTCGAACCGTTCTCACGATTCATCACCTGGCGGAGCAGGGAAGTTTTTGGGGATTGGATTTCGCGCTGACGAATTTGCCTGAACGTTATTTCGGACCGCGCGGTGTCGAGTTTTTTGGAAGGATGAATTTCCTCAAGAGCGGCATCACTTTCGCCGACCGCATTACGACGGTGAGCGAACGTTATCGACGCGAGATGTTGACCGCGGACGGTGGTTGCGGGCTTGAGGTCGTCCTGCGCGAAAATGCTGCGCGGCTGACCGGCATCCTGAATGGCGCCGACTACGAGCGTTGGGATCCAGCGAAGGATGTGTTTCTTCCGGCGGCGTACGAGGCCGATCGGCTGGACGGCAAACGCATTTGCCGCGATCTGCTGCTCGATGCCATGACGCTGGCGCCCGCGCCGAGCGGTCCGGTCTTCGGAATGGTCACGCGGCTCGTTCCTGAGAAAGGCTTCGATGTCCTCATGCCGGTGCTGGATCGCCTCCTCAGCGATGACGTCCGGCTCATCATTCTCGGCGAAGGCGATCCGGCTTATGAAACTGCGCTCGCGGTCGCCGCCAAAAAGTATCCCACCAAGTTCGCTTATCGCAGCTCGTACGATGAGGGGATCGCGCATCTCATCGAAGCCGGAGTCGACATCACGCTCATTCCATCGCAGATCGAACCAAGCGGCTTAAGCGCGATGTATAGTCTGAAATACGGCGCCCTTCCCGTGGCGCGCGCGACGGGCGGCATCCAGGAAATTATCGAGGATTACGATCCGACGATGGATCGCGGTTACGGGTTCCTTTGCTACGATCCATCGGCCGAAGCTTTCTGGGACGCGATCAAGCGCGCCCGTGAACTATTTTACGACGAGGCGGTCTGGACCGTGTTGGTGCGTCGCGCCATGCAGCAGGATTTTTCTTGGGCGAAAGCGGCCGAACGCTACGAGCAAATCTACGCGGAAGTGAGCAGCGGAATCGCTACCGCCGCCTGACCTTTTCGTGTCGAGCGGCGCATTTCCACGGTGGATGTTCCCGCTCGCGGCGGGCGTTTCACTGTGCGTCGGTGCATTCTGGTGGTCGTTAACCCTCCGACATGAAGGCGCGGGTTCCGTCACCCTGCAAGACAACGGGCAGGAGTGGGTCATCGGCGCCGACGCGCAGCCGATATTGCCCGCGGTGTGGCCGCAGGAATTGCGTGCAGCGATCACGCAGGCGGTCCGCACCGGTCGCTTGATCATCCCCGCAGATCTCGCTGCGCTTCGCGATACGCCGGAAACTTTCGCCAGCCGGCGTTCTGCGCGTCCCAATATTTTTCGAGTCCGCAGTCCGGTCGCGACCGCGATCTTCGAGTCGAAACCGCGCTTTCGTTGGACCCCGGTGAAGGATGCCACTGAGTACCGTCTGAGCTTGATGACGAAGGAGAGCGGCAAGCCGGGAAACGAAACGATGTTGCCAGCCAGGACAACCGAGTGGTCTCCTGACGATTTGCTGAAATCTGGCGTCACCTACGGATGGAGAGTGCAGGCGATGCGCGGCGACTCCATCGTCGCCCGAGCACCGGAACAACCGGACGCGTTTGCGTGGTTTCGTATCTTGAGTGAACCCGAGCGCGCCGCGTGGGAACGCGAACAATCGGCCGTGGGCGATTCGAACTTCCTCCGCGGAATCGTGGCGGCGCGAGCAGGATTACTGGAAGAGGCCGCCGAAGAATTCCGCGCGCTGGGCCGCCAAAATCCCCGGGCCGAGCCGGCTCGACTTTTCCTCGAACAGGTGGAGTCGGTCGGCGCTCGTTAGAGAAAACTGGTGCTGCGAGATTGGGTCAAGCGGCTTGCGTCTTGCGCGGAGAGGCACCCGGTCCTTTTCAGTTCTTACCAGAGACGAAGACTTTCGGAACGAAGTCCGTCCGCATCGCGCGTTCATTCCCAAATCGAGCAGTCAGGCGCGTCCGGACATTCGCGCCGGCCGCAGCGGTTTCGCGATCGACCACTCGTTTCACGTTGGCCTCCGACAAGGATTATTCCGAACCGCATTTGATCGACTTCGGCGCGATGATGCGCCAACTCCAGCGGTGCGCTTGTCCGCTACTTCTTTGCCTTTACGTATTCGAGGATTTTATCCTCGTTCCCTCTTGCCGCCCATACCGCGCGCATGAAATCCGCCGGATGAATGTCGTGCGAGCGGAAGAACTTCCTAT
>JBDUAH010000067.1:0-10004 GCA_040004745.1 Chthoniobacterales bacterium
CGTGGATCGGAACGATAAAATCGTGGGCCAGATCTATGTGGAGAATCGCGAGACGGTTCCGTATGACCAATTGCCGCGCGATCTGATCAACGCCGTGGTGGCGATGGAGGACACGAAGTTTTATCAGCACAGCGGCTACGATTTTCTCGGGATCGTGCGCGCGGCGCTGAAGAACCTGACCGCGGGCGGCGTGAAGCAGGGCGCGAGCACGATCACGCAGCAGTTGGCGCGGAATACTTTCGCGCTGAAGGAGCGCACGTTCCGGCGAAAGCTACTGGAGCTTTTTCTGGCGCGCCGGATCGAAGATCGGCTGGGGAAACAGAAGATCATGGAGCTGTATCTGAACCGGATTTATTTCGGCGGCGGGCTCTATGGCGCGGAGGCGGCGGCGCGCGGCTATTTCGAGAAGCCGGCGAAGGAGATGACGCTGGCGGAGAGCGCCACGATCGCAGGTTTGATCAAAAGCCCGAACCGGCTCTCGCCTTGGTCGGATAAAGAAGGCTCGCGTGACGCGCGGGATGTGGTGTTGGCGCGGATGCGAGACTTGGGATTCATCACGCCGACGCAGTGCAAAGGTGCGCAGGGAGAAGAGATCGTGATCGGCAGCCGGCAGAGCGCGCAGGGACAGACTTACGCGCTGGAATTTATTCGGCAGCAGGTGATCGCGGCGGTGGGTTGGGACAAGGCGATGGTGGAGGGCTATCGCATTCACAGCACGCTGGATTCCGATTTGCAGAAAGCGGCGGAGGAATCGCTCCGGGCCAGTCTGGACCGGGCGGAGCAGACGCCGGATTACAAGCACGAGCTCTACGCCACTTACGCGGAGAAGTTCAAGATCGCGAAGCAGAAAGGGAAGATCGATCCGAAGGTGACGCCGGAGTATTTGCAGGGCGCGGTGATTGCGCTGGATAATAAAACTGGCGGCGTCCTCGCGCTCGTGGGCGGACGCGATTTTGAGCACAGCCAATACGATCGAGCGTTGCAGTCGAAACGTCCGGCGGGGACGGCGATGTTGCCGTTCGTTTACGCGGCGGCGTTCGAGAAGGGACTCTATCCCGGGACGGTGGTGGAAGATTCCGCGCTGGATAATCGCGCGGTCATGATCGGCGGCACGACCGGTATTCTGGGCGAATGGGGACCGGAACGCGCGGACAACCGCTACGAAGGGCCGATCACGGCGCGGGAAGCGCTCGCGAAATCGAAGAACGGCGCCACGGTCCGGCTGGGAATGATGGCGGGTGTGGATTCGGTTTTGCAGTTGAGCAAGGCGGCTGGCATTGATTCGCCGTTGCGTCCCTATCCGGCGACGTTCTTGGGCAGCAGCGAGGTGACACTGGCGGAGTTAGCCCTCGCTTACACGAGCTTTCCCAACGGCGGCTGGCATGCGGACGAGCCGTTTATTCTCGACCGGATTGAAGCGAAGGATGGCTCGATTGTGTGGAAATCGCCGCATAAAGAGAAGCGCGAGACCGCGATGAAGCCGGAGACGGCTTTCGAAGTGCATTCTTGTTTGATGGATGCTCTGGATAAAGGCACCGGCTCGGCAGCGCGGCAAACGCTCGGTCTCCAGCAGATCCCTTCCGCTGCGGGGAAGACGGGCACGGCCTACGATTTCACCGAGGTGCTCTTTGCTGGCTACGATAGCGAGATCACGGTCGCAGTCAGGGCGGGCTTCGATAAGCCGGCGAAAATTTACCGCGGCGCGTTCGGGAGGGACATCGCGCTGCCGGTCTGGGTGGATGTGATGAATGCCTCGAGCGCGCGCCATCCGGCGAAGGAATTAGCGCCGCCGGATACGATAAAGACGGTCGAGATTTGCGCCAAGTCGGGCTTGCTGGCGACGGATAAATGTCCCGCGAATATGACCTACCGCGAGATCGCGACGAAGGAGCAAATGCCGACGGACCCATGCAACGTCCACGGCGACGCGCGGACGCGGATCGTGCACGATCTGCCGGAAGCTGGTGTGCCGCGCGCCGCGCTCGCGGTGGATACCGATCAGGTGAAAGCCGTTACGGTGAAAGGCCCGACCTTGCTCGCAGATAACGATCCTTATAACGCGGTGCGCTCCACCGTGAAGCCGCCAAAACCGGAGGATCCCAAGGAAAACGAGATAACGCCGGAGGTTCCGAAAGAGTCGCCTCCCGCCGCCATTCCGCCGGAGGATGATCCCACGATCTTGCGCGCGCAACCGGTGCAGCCAGGAGAAGCTGCGGTTCCGGTAGAAGAAGGGGAAGTCTTGCGAGCGGAGCCCGTCCTGCGAGCGCAGCCGGTCGATCCGGAGGACAAGGCGACGCCGGACTTGTCGGCTCCGGTCTTTGCCACGCCGCGCCCGGACAATCGGGATAACCGGCGATGACGTCGCAGAGCGGCGATGCTTTTCGGCTCAATGTGCTCAACCCGGCGGGGAACGATCCGGAACAGGACTTTAGCCAGGAGCCCGCGATGGCCGCGCATGCACCGGTTAATTTTCATGCTTACGCGGCTTGCACCGGCGGGATTTTCTTTCGCGATGTGCGACGCGCGGTGGCGGCAAAGCGGCCGGTGCTGCTTTTGTTGCGCGGCGATTTTGGTGCGTCGGAGCGGGCGCTACTGGCGTTAAAGAAGGCGCGGGTGCCGGTCGTGGTCTCGTTGAAGGAAACGGGGTTGCATCAGATCGCGGAACAGTTGGATGAGAAGAATCGGCTGACGCGCTTTTTGAAAATCGTGCGCGCGGCGGACGGATACATCGCGCCGACGCCGGAAGCGGCGGATTTTTGCCGAACGGTGCGAGGCGATGCGAAATCAGTCGCGTTTATTCCCACGCCCTATCCGCTGCACGATGAACGCTGGAATTTTTCACGACCGATTGCGGAGCGGAAAGGCATCATGATCGGTACGCGGGAGTGGGATATTCCGACGCGTAATCACACGTCCGCGCTCATCGCTGCCTATCGCCTTAGCGAGGCGACCGGAGAACCGGTCACGACCTACAACTGCGATGGCCGGCGCGAAGAGAAGCTGGTGTCGCGGCTCGATTTTCGGCCCGGCCAACTCACCGTCCACAATCGCACCGACACTTATGGCGATTACCTGCGCGTGATGGCGGCGCATAAAATCGTCTTCCAACTCGACACCAGTTTCGTGCCCGGGCAGGTGGCGGGCGATGCGCTGATTTGTCGACTGCCCTGTGTGGGTGGCAACGGAACGATCGAGCGGATCGCGTTTCCGGAACTCTGCGGTCAAGATCGACTGAGCGGAAAGCTCCTGGAGATGTCGCTCGCCTTGCTCCGCGACGATGCTCAATACCTGGCGGCGATCGCGGCGGCGCAGGCGCGGGCCGGGGAGCATCTCTCGTTTGCCTGCGCGGCGCGGGCGTTGCAGGAATTTGTGAGCGTTCTGTAGCCGCCGGCGGGAGCGAATACCCAGTCGTTAGGCCATCGCTTCGAAGTAGCAGTCTTCGAGCTTCCTCACTTGAGCGCGTTGCTCGAATTTCGCGGCCACTGTTTCGGCGCCTCGCTGCGCCGTGAGTGCCAATTGTTCCGGGTGATCCGCCGCCAGGAGAAGAGCGAGGGCGAGCGCTGCGCTATCACCTTCCGCCACCAGCACACCGCTAACGCCATTTTCGATCGCTTCCGGAATGCCGCCATGCGTGGTCGCGAAAACGGGGAGCCCGCTGGCCATCGCTTCTAGCATGGAATTGGGCACGCCTTCCTGGTTGCCATCGAGACCGGTCTCGCTCGGGTGGAGGAAGATGTGTGAATGATGGAATTGTTCGCGCAAGCGCGCCTGCGTGAGGAAGCCGGTGAAGGTGACGCGCGAGCCGATATCCAAATCGCGGGCGATTCCTTCCAAAGTGCCGCGGAGCGGACCTTCGCCGGCGATGGTGAGGGCAGCTTCTGGATGGCGGGCCACGAATTGCGCGAAGGCGCGCAGGGTTGTTTCGATCCCCTTTTTTTCGATTAGCCGACCGGCCTGCAATAAACGCCAGTGGCCGTCGGTGGGTGGTTGGCGCGCTTGAAAGACGATTTCGTCGAGAGGAATGCCGGTTCGCTGGATGCGAACCTTCTCCGGCGGACAACCGAGATCCGCCAGGGCATCTGCGAGAGAATGCGATCGCACGAGGACGAGACGGACTCCTTCGAGCATCTGCTTGGCAGCGCAGCGATAGGCTGGTTTTTCCAAATCGACCAAGACGTCGGCTCCATGAAAAGAAACGATGCTTGGTCTGTCCCACGCGCGAATGAGCGGCAACAAATGGACGGCGATATGCCCGAAGTAGATGTGCAGCAGGCGCGCGTTTTTGGAGTCGAGATGCTCACGCAGCGTGCTCACTTCGCCGCTCCCAATCTGCCAGGGTGCGTCACGCAGCTTACGGGAAACAAAGCGTCGCCAGAAATGGGTGACGGGTTTCGGAACGACCGTTACGTCATCGAACGGGAAACGTTCCGCTTCTTCACGCTTCTGCGCGATGACGATGGGCTGGACGCGCTTTAGCGCTGTGATCTGCCGGTAGATGTGGAGCATCTCCGGCTTCAGGAAAGTCGCGCAATAAGAGGCGACGACCGGACGTTCGTCAGGCGCGTTCACGGACGAAGGCCCGTCCCGGTCCTACCAGCGAATTCCGAACAGAATGATCCCGGTGACGTGCGAAGGATTGTCCTGATCGTAGGTCACGGTGTCGTTCGGGTGACCGAAATAACGCTGCGGCGCCCGCGGGTTTAACATCTGGATTGGATTGCCGCCTTTGATGGCGCGTGGAATGGCTCCGGCTTCTCCTCGGGTCACCGGCGGCGGCGTGCGGCGCTCCACACGCTCGCGGGTCTTATCGGTCGTGGGAGCGGAGAAGGATTGAGCGTGCGCAGTGCCAGCAGCCACAACGGCGAGGATGAAGGCAGCGAGGAAATGTTTTTTCATAAGCGAATCAATCGAGCGGAACGCACGCGCAAGTTCTTGCTGCCTGCTACGCTCCAGCGCAGGATTATGCGGCGATGGAGTATCTTGCAAAGGCGAAACGCGTTCTCGACGTAGAAATTTTTGAGTTGCAACGTTTGCGCGACCGGCTGGGAGAGGACTTCGCGCGGGCGGTGACGCTGATTAAAGAGTGCGTTGAAGGACGCGGGAAAGTGGTCGTGCTCGGCGTGGGAAAGTCCGGGCACATCGGGGCGAAAATCGCGGCCACCCTCACGAGTACCGGTTCCCCGGCGGTGACGCTCGATTCCTTGAATGCGATGCATGGCGACCTCGGGATGGTGGCGGACGGCGATGTCATCCTGGCCTTGAGCGCTAGCGGCGAGACGGAAGAAATGTTGCGCATTCTGCCGGCGCTTTCGCGGTTCCAGGTGCGGATCATCGCGATGTGCGGCAATTCGAAATCCACGCTGGCGAAAAATTGCGACGTTCTTCTCGACGTGAATATCGAACAGGAAGCGTGTCCGTTGAACCTGGCGCCGACCTCAAGCACGACGGTAATGCTGGCGCTGGGTGACGCGCTGGCCATGGTGCTGCTCGAGGCGCGCGGATTTCAGAAGGAGGATTTCGCGCGCTTCCATCCCGGAGGGATGATTGGCCGCAGCATGCTCGTGCGGGTGCATCAGATCATGCGACCGCGGGCCGCCCTCGCTTTGGTGACGGCCGATGCCGCGGTGCGCACGGTTTTGAAAGCGATGACCGACGTCCGCGCGGGCGCGGCGGTGGTGGCGGACGCCGAAGGGAAGCTGCTGGGAATTTTTACGCACGGCGATTTCGCGCGTCATTTCCAAACCGACCCGCGGGTGGGCGACCGATTAGTGGCAGATTTGATGACGCTAAACCCGGTGACCGTGCAGCAGGACAAGCTGGCGGTGGAAGTTTTGAACCTGCTGGAGCGGCACCGGATCGATGATTTGGTGGTGGTTGACGAGCAGATGGTTCCGGTGGGAATCGTCGATTCACAGGATCTGACGAAACTGAAACTGCTCTAGGCGATTTTACCCCGCTCCGCTTGTAAAACCGGCGAGTCTCGCCTATCCACTCTCTCTCATTTATGGCCGCAGCGAACGATCTCCGAAAAGGACAGGCAATTAAGTATAACGGCAACGTGGCGATTGTGATCGACGTGCAGCACCGCACCCCGGGGAATCTCCGCGCTTTTGTGCAGGCGATCATTCGTTACATCAATACCGGTAAGAGTGCCGACGTGCGGTTTGGTTCGACCGATAAAGTCGAGCTGGTGGATGTGAGCCGAACCGCGCTCGAGTTCTCCTACAAGGACAACAGCGGCTACCATTTCATGGACCCGGAGAGCTACGAGACGATCACGTTGAACGACAATCTGCTCGGCGAAGCGAAAGATTATTTGGTCGAGAATTTGAAGGTGGAAGTGCTGTATACGGAGGGCCGGCCGGTGCAGGTCGAGCTGCCGTCTTCGGTTCAATTAAAGGTCGTAGAAGCGCCGGAAGGTTTGCGCGGCGACACGGCGTCGAATGTGACCAAGCCCGCCATTCTCGAGACCGGCAAGACGGTGAACGTGCCGCTCTTTATCAACGAAGGTGAACTGATTAAAATAGACACGCGCACTGGCACCTACATGGGTCGTGCCTAACCCCTCTCGTCCCGCTCCCCGGCTCGCTCGTGCCTCCTTCCAATCGCCGACCCCGTCGACGTAGCTCGTCGACGCCACCGCCGCCTTCCGAGCGCCGGCGGGTCGCGGTCTCGCCTAACATCGTCCCGACCCGGCGGTCGCGGCCGGATTACAACCCGTTCATGGTGTCGACGAAGCTGGTAAAATTCGTCATCGCGCTATTTCTCTTGCCGCTCTGCGCGGTGCTGACGCAGGCGTTTTTCACCGTCTTCACGCGCGCGACGGTGACGCAGCAACTCTGGGCCGGCGAGGAATTCTGGTTTTTCTCGCTCGGCGTGGTGCTGTGGTTGATCGCGTTTTTCGGGCTGCCGCGTCCGCTCATGGTTTACGTCTTCGGGCACGAACTCACGCACGCCCTTTGGGTGCTGCTGATGGGGGGGCGGGTTAGTCAATTTCGTGTCGGCCGCGATGGCGGCCACATCATGACGGATAAAAATAATTTCTGGATCGCGCTCGCGCCTTATTTTTTTCCGCTCTACAGCATTCTCGCGCTCGGGCTGTACGGCGCTCTCTCGTTCGTGATGCCGATGCAGCCGTTTGGGCGTCTGCTTTACGCGGTGATCGGGGTGACGTGGGCGTTCCATTTCACCTTCACGTGCTGGATGATCCCGAAGAACCAAAGCGATCTGCGTGATCACGGGACCTTCTTCTCGCTCGTCGTGATTTACCTTATGAACCTTCTCGTGCTCAGCGTGCTGTTGGTGGTCGCGTCGCCGCAGATCACGTTCCTGGATTTCGGCGCGGAGATCGGGGAAAATATCGGCCGTTTCCTCGACGCCATCGGACGGGTGTTCGATAGCTTCGCCCGCGGAGCTTGGTAGCTACTGCGAGACGTAGAGTGCGAAGGGCAATATCGCCATCGCTTCGCTCAATCGCAGGACCCGGCCTTCCGTTTGCATTTTGCGGCCGGTGAAAAGATCGACCGCGGAGCCATTCGCCGCGGCGTCCGGAAGTTCCACCGCGGTGTCGCCCCAGCGGTCGCCGACCGGCGGAAAACCAACCCGCGCGGTGAGGCGAGGCGCGAGAACGAGGATCCATTTGTCCCCGTGCTCGCGCGCGAACGCTACACACGACTCTGCGTGGATGCCGGTGGCAGGCAAGGGCACATAGGTAGCGTCGCGAAAGAGGTCCGGTTGCTCGCGCCGAAATTGGAGAAGGCGTAGGGTGAGGAAGAGTTTAATGCGCCCGTCAGGCCAATTTCCCAGGAGCGCCTCAGGCGTTGCGTCTTTCAGGTCGGCTAGCATTTGCCGGCGTCGATCGTAATCGACTGGGCGCCGGTTATCCGGATCGACCAGGCTGAGATCCCACAACTCGTTTCCTTGGTAAATATCGGGCACGCCGGGCGCAGTGCATTTCAGCAGGACCTGCGCGAGCGAATTGATCGCGCCGAGACGAGCGATCTCCTCCGCCAGTGCAACGAAGGCGGGGACGAATTTGTTTTTCGGACCGGGCTCAAGAATCTTGCTGATGAAATCGCGCGTCGCGGTATCCCACTGTTCGTTAGGCTGAATCCAGCTCGTGTTTACTTTCGCTTCCTTGAGCGCCTTGGTCATGTACTCCTGGATGCGCGCGATGTATTCCTTCGTCGCGCTCGCCACAGGCAGGCCAGCCGCGTCCACCGGCCAGGTGCCGAGAAGCGTTTGGTAAAGTAAGTATTCTTCGTTGGGGTCGGGCGCTTCGGTTTCGTTGACCTCAGATTTGGCGCGCCGATTGATCGTTCGCCAACGGCCCAGCGTCTTCTGCCAAAGGTGGGGCACTTCGGAGATGGCGACCATGCGTGCGCGGACGTCCTCGCTCCGCTTCGTGTCGTGCGTGGAGGTGGCGAGGAGGGTGGAAGGCCAGGCGCGTTGCACGGCGAGGTTGTGCTCGTGGAACTCTTCGATCTCGATGCCGAACTGTTGAGGTTCGCCGCCGACTTCATTCAGCGCGGCGAGGCGGTTGTAGATATAAAAGGAAGTGTCCTCCAGGCCCTTCGCCATGATCGGGCCGGTCGATTGCTGGAATTTTAGGACGAAGTTTGCGTGCTCGGCGCTCTCGTCTTCATCCAGATTCTCGGGAAAGCGGAAGAGCAAAATATCGCGCAGAAAATTGAAGACCGATCCTTCGAGCGCAGGGTTGCGGCGTTTTGCTTCGGCAATGGCGCGCTCGATCACCACGCGATCGTTTTCGCTCACCGGCGCGTCGGCTGTGACGTAAGTGCGGTAAACAGGGAAGCAGGCAATCGTTTCGCTAACGGCGCGTTCGAGGGCATCGAGCGTGAAATCACGGAACCAGCGATTCTTCTCCGAGAGTCGGTCAAGTATGCTGCCGAGAACGTTGACGTCGTTCGCCAGTGAGAGACGCATGACGAGCCGCTTTTTCGCGTAAACGAGATGCCCGAAGTGGATCGAGTGCCCGATGAAACGACGATAGGTTTTCGTAATCGCGTCCTCACTAGACCGATCCGCCAGTAGGCTGTTAACGAGGCGGCCAAATTCATAGCCTGTCGTGCCATGAACGGGCCAATCCTGCGGCAGCGTCTCCTTGCCCGAGAGGATTTTCTCCACCACCAGGTAGATCGCGCGACCATCCGCCTGCAGCGAAGTCCCCAGCGCCTCCGCGCAGCGGTGCTGGAGCTTTGCGAAATAATCTCTCGGACGGTAAAGCCCATCCGGGTGATCGATGCGCAGTCCCGTGACCGCGCGCGCACCCACCAATTCGAGCAAAAGCTTGTGGGTGGAATCGAACACCTCCGGCAACTCCATCCGGATCGCCGCGAGATCGTTGATATCGAAAAAGCGCCGGTAGTTGATCTCCTCCGCGGCGACGCGCCAGAACGATAAGCGATACGCCTGATCGTTCAGCAACTCATCGAGCGCATCGAAGCTCCGCGCGTCGCCGGGCGTGCCATTGATTTGCGCCAGCGCGTCCACGATTCCTTCCTGCACCTGCGGCGCTTCCTGGCAACGACGCTCCAGACGTTTCTTGATGATTTCCTTTTCACGTGCGCGCTCGGCGATTCGCGCCGGATCGGTTTCGCTGCGACGCGGTAGATACTCCAGCGCTGTGATGATGCTCTGAAGCTCGGCGTAGAAGTCTTCCGCCTTAAATTCCGCCAGTTTTTCCAGAGCGATGCTCAGGACGTGACGATAAGTTCCCGGCGCGATCGGGAACTCGTGATCGAAATAGTGAAGCGAGAAAATCCCGCCGTCGAATTGGACCTTCAACTCACCGCGTTCGAGCACGCGTCCGTATTGATCTCCTAGAATCGGCAGCAGCACTTTCTCCGCGAGGTCGGACTTCAGCGGATGCCAATCGATGTCGAAATAAGGCGCGTAAACCGAGCTCGGCCCGTTTTCGAGCACGTCCATCCACCATTGGTTGAGCGGCTCGCCGATGCCCATGTGGTTCGGGACGAAATCGA
>JBDUAH010000068.1:0-10003 GCA_040004745.1 Chthoniobacterales bacterium
GACCCGAATGGCGTTAAGATAAGGCGGTTTTAGGATTTTTGGCAGCGGGTCTATTTCGATGCGGAAGGTTGCCCATGGCGTGCCTGGGCTTGGTGAGTAAATGATAGTTCTTTGGCCTTCGTTTTTTGACGCGGGGTTCGCTGCGACCGGGGCGCTCCGGGATGGGATCCTCGGCAATGAGAGCTAGCATGCGAGCGATCAAGACACTTTGCTTACGTGGCTTCCCGGTGCTGGCATGAATGACGGCCGCCCAGTGGCGCACGGTATCTAGGCTGCCTTTGAAACTGATGCGACCCAAGGGCACGCGGTGGCTGTGCGCGGCGCGTTGCATCAGGGCTCGGATCAGGTTGTAAGCAATCAAGTGAACTTGGACTTCTTTGCGGATCATTTCCGGGCTTTGGCAGCGCAGCACGTCCAAGCCCAGAATGGTTTTGATTTGCGCAACAGCGCAGGAGCCGATCCTCCGGCCCGAGCGCGCGTCCGGAGCGCAGGTCGGCTTTGCGCGCGTGATGCAGCCGGGCCACGGTATCGACCCCTCGGGCCAGGAGTGCCGCCATCGCGCCGTAGGAGCAAAAACCCCGGTCCTCGAGGATCACATCGCCCCTCTCCAGGCGCTCCCACAGCTGCTGGAATAAGCGGCTTTCATGGACGTGCTGGTTGCCGGTGGCTTCTTCGAGCAAGGCCCCGCTGGAGAGGGAAAACAAACCCACTAACTTCATCATGGGAAAACCGCAGCCCACTTGCTGGCCGGAAGGCTGGGGCCACTGTCGCTGGTTGGCTGGATTATCCGGCATCGACAAGTTGGTTCCATCCACGATTTTGACCGGACGACCTTGCAGCCACCGCTCCTCTGCCAAAGCAGGGCGTTCCAGGGCCCAACTCAAATGGCGCCGGATCAGGCGCAAGGTATCCAAATCGAGTCTGGCGCGGGCCTGGCAATAGGCGCTCGCGCTCACGGCCGAGGCCGCATGCAACCGCTGCCAGCGCCACCAAGCCTCGACTTTACGCACCACCTCCCGGCACGAACTCTTGGGACTGAGCACCTGCGACACGAACGCCCAAAAAGTCACCACGGCGGGCAGGCTCCGCCGCCGACTGTTGGCACCCTCTTTGGTCACCCCGAGCATCCTCTCTGGAAAAAGGTCGCCAAAGACCCCGTAGAGTTCCTCCAAAGAAGAGAGCCGCCGCACCATCTCCAGCTGCGAGCGAGGCCGGCGCCCAAATAACAACGGCCCGAAGGCTTGAAAAAATGGAGTGCTTGATCCCATGCACACTCCTATCAAATCGCCCTCGAAATTACTCTTTCTTTTGCACCCTAAACTGCCCTTATCTTAACGCCATTCGGGTCGGTCCCATAATCTCGGCAATTTCCGGAAGCATCGGGACTGGAGAATCAATGGAATGCCTGGAGGAGCGGAGAACGCAAAGGGGACTAGCTGCGTCACTGCTCACGCCACGCCGGAGTGATCGCGGAGGCGGGTGGAGGCGATTCCCGTTTCATCCTTCCCGCCTTCTCAGCACTCACTTTTCACCCGCTTCCTCAATCTCCTTGCCCTTGAGCTCTCGACTGGCGGAAATCTCCCATTTATCGTCGGCTCCGAATTTTACAGTGAAGAGAAAGGCTGATGCGCTCGAGACCGGCCCGGGAGTGGTGTAGGCGTAGATACTCGCGGTCCGGGCGTCGGCCCACTTCGTGACCTTGAAGATGAACCGCGGCTGGATGGTCCTCCAGACTCGCGGAGTGCGCATGCCTTTCGGCAGGTGTTTCGCGAAATGGGCGAAGGAGTCCGGCTTCGCCGCATCGATCGGCGACGGGAGCACGACCCATTTCTCGTCGCGGAGCTGGTAGAAGGCGCTCGTCTCGTAGGTGGTGTGCGGCTGATGCGGAGGGCTGTAATTGAAGGCAAAGCGCTGCGAATCCGGCGCCCAGAGGAGATCGGCGGTGCTGCAATAGGGAACCTCCACGGAGTTCGAGAGATCCAGCACCATCTCGTTCGTCCCCGCTTTGAAGATGCCTGACCAGAAGCCGTCGTCGCAGTGATATTCCCACTCTCCATCGGGCGATGGGATGGAGTGGGTCTGCGGCTGCGGGGTTTCTTCCGCGGCCCGAAGCGGCAAGGCCAGGAGAAAGGCGAGAGCGAAGGCGGCGATCGGTCGGCAATGGCGAATATTCACGGGGTGGCCGGATTGGAGCGGAAAACGAGCGGGATGTCGATTCTTCGCGGCGACATTCGTGCACGGCCTGTAGCCACGTCCCTGTGGGACGTTCGAGTTCGGTGCCCGCATACAAGTGAGATGGTCTTCCGGCTGACTACATCGCGCTCGCACGTCGCGCAGCGACGTGGCTACAACCGACACGCCGGCAACCGATGTTGTCCCGGGGCCCTAGTTGAGGCGCTTTCGGAAGTAAGGCGGTGACGGAAGCCGAGTGCCAGAATTGACGAAATGAAGCACGGCGACGGATAATCGGCGGCATGGCTTACGAGGAAGAACTGGCGGAGCGGGTGCGCCGAGCGTTGGCGCATCTGCCTGAAGTGGAAGAGAAGCGGATGTTCGGAGGGCTCGCCTTCCTCGTCCACGCCAAGATGTGCGTGAACGTAAGCGGGGATGGCGGCCTAATGTGTCGGATCGATCCAGCGCAGCACGAGGAAGCGGTGGCGCGTTCTGGAGTCAGTACAGTGACGATGCGTGGACGCGAATACCTCGGCTGGGTGCGGGTGGAAGCGGCGGCGTTGCGCTCGGCGAAAGAGCTGAACCATTGGGTGAAGTTGACGCTCGATTTCAACGGGCGCGCGAAGTCGTCGAAGGAGAGTGCGGGACAGTGAAAACGGGAGCTTGATCAGTCCGGACATTTCTCACCTTCCTGGCAACGAAGCTCGCCGGTGTGCCGGCTCCCTGTGGGACGCGGGAGACCGGTGCCCGCTGACAGGTAAGACATCTTCCAGCTAACAATGTCGCCCTCACACGTCGCGCAGCGACGTGGCTACAGATTCCTCTTTAATCGACCTGCTCGTTGCGGACCTTGACCAGGCTGGTCAGCTCTTCTCCCTGACGCGCGAAGATCTCGTTCTCCCAAGCCTTCTCGCCCTGCGGAGTGATCTTTGCCACGAAGTTGGAGGCGCTCCCGTCTTTCCCAACCTCTTCGAACTCGTGCACCAGCGTGTTCCCTTCCTGCTTGACCGTGCCCCGGGAGAGGCCGCCGCTCGCATTCGCATAGATGAAAATGATTATGCGCGCCCGCGGGTCCCACGCATAGAGGCCGTCGACGTACGGCTTCGCTTTTCCGTCGGTCACAAATTGGCTGCTGGTGCGGATGATTTGCCTGTTCTCCGACCACGCGCAGTGGGTGCGCAGGACCATCTTCTTCCCGTCCGCCGTGTCGGGCAGCTTTGCTTCCCAATCGTGCGCGGCCAGAAAAGCGAGCGGACTCAAAGTGGAGGGGTTAGCCGACGCCGGCGTGGACGCAGGCGAGTCTTGCGCCGGGGCGGCGGACGTAAGAACGGCGGCGATTCCGAGGCAGAGAAGGCAGCGGTGCAGGGGGAACGGATTCATTATTATCATCATAGCGAGCTGCGCGCGCTGATGGGAGATAAAATGATCGCAAAGGCGGCATTTCGCCCGGGGGTGTAGCCGCGTCCCTGTGGGACGCGCGGGATCGGTGTTCTTACACGGAGAGCACGTTCTTCCTAACCACGTCGCATAGCGACGTGGCTACAACGCCCGGACCAGAAGGAGCGACAAAATGAGTAATGAAGTGCGCAACGTCGCGGCGGAATATCGGGTCAACCCGCTCACGGTCCGCCTTTCTTTCCGGCGTCTTTGATAAATCGCAGTTCGATGCGCTCGTCATGTTCTTCCTCCGTTTGCACAACCAGGGAATTATCGTGGCCCAAATCTTCTGGGGACTTTGGCTCTTTCCTTTTGGCATAGTGATCATCAGATCGGGCATTATCCCCCGTTTTGTCGGTATCGCGGCCATTATGGCGGGCTGCGGTTACGTGATCAGTTCGTCGGTCTCACTTTTTCCGCCCGCGTCCGCCCAAGGCATTGGCCAGCTCGCGATGATTCTCGGAGTTGGGGAACTGGCGTTTTTGTGGCTGTTGATCTGGGGCGCGAAAGACCAGACGGGTAGGCAGGCGATCCCGGCTCCCACGGCGTCGTAAGTCATGAAAATAATGCGCACCTTGAAATGGAGCGCACTGAACGTCGCTGGATTTAAGCCGGGGGACGAAGCCTTCGGCGTGAAATGGGGCGCCGTCGCGGAGTATGTCTGCGTGACGGGGCAGCGCGCCGTTTTGAAACCAGCCAACATCACCTTCGAACAAGCCGGCGCGGTTGGCGTAACCGGTCAGACTGCGCTGCAGGGCCAGCGCAAAGGAAACATTCAGCGAGGCCAAAAGGTCCTGATCAACGGCGCATCCGGCGGCGTCGGGACGTTCGCGCTGCAAATCGCGAAGGCGCATGGCGCGGAAGTGACGGCGGTGTGCAGCACGCGCAATGCAGAGATGGCGCGCGCACTCGGCGCCGATCACGTGATCGATTACACGAAGGAGGACTTCACCAAAGGCGATCAACGCTACGACGTCTTATTCGACAATGTCGCCAACCGCTCCTTCTCAGAACGCCGCCGAATCCTGCGACCGCACGGCATCTGCGTCCTGGTCGGGGTCGGCAGCATGGGAGCGATTGACGATTCGCTCAGCCGCATCGCAGGAACATTCGCCGCGCCGCGGCGGTCGCGCTTCATCGACCAGAAGTTCGAGTAGTATGAGACCGTGACAAAAAGGGCTGACCTGGTCTTTCTGCGCGATCTCATGGTGGAGGGAAAGCTGGCTCCGGTGCTGGAGAAAACCTATCCGATGGTGAAACGGCGGAAGCAGTTCCCCGGCTCCAGCAAGGCCACGCCCGCATCAAGCTCGTCATCACAATTGCGTAAAACCGCGCGCCGGAACGAGCCCAATCAATCATGAAATTAAAACGCATACTGAAACGGATCGTGAAGTGGACTTCACTCGCGATCGTCCTCCTCTTACTCCTCGGAATCATCGCGCTCGGCATCGCCTACGCGAGGTCTACCAACGACTGCGAGCGCCTCGCGGCCGCTCCGACGAACCCGATGAAAGCCATCGTCTATTGCGACTTCGGTCCGCCCGATGTTCTCCGGTTCCAAGAGATCGAGAAGCCGGTGCCGAACGACAGCCAGGTCCTGATCAAAGTCCGCGCCGCGTCGATCAATCCCTACGATTGGCACTTCATGCGCGGCATTCCCTATGTCATGCGATTCGAGGCGGGATTGCGGAAACCGAAGGACCTGCGATTCGGGGGGGATGTCGCCGGTCAGGTGGAAGCGCTTGGTAAAAACGTGACGCAATTCAAACCCGGCGATGAGGTCTTCGGCCTCTGCAGCGGCGCTTTCGCTGAGTATTGCCTGGGCCGATCGAAGCTTGCGCTCAAGCCGAAGAATATGAGCTTCGAGCAGGCGGCGGCCGTCCCCGTTGCCGCCGTCACGGCGTTGCAGGCGCTGCGCGATAAAGGGAAGATTCAGCCGGGTCAGAAGGTCCTGATCAACGGCGCTTCCGGCGGCGTGGGCACCTTCGCAGTGCAAATCGCAAAATCTTTCGGAGCGAATGTGACCGGCGTTTGCAGCGGACGGAACGCGGAGTTGGTGCGATCGCTCGGCGCGGATCGCGTGATTGATTACACGAAGGAAGATTTCAGCAAAGGGGAGGAGCGCTACGATCTGATTATCGACAACGTGGGCACTCAACCGTTGTCCGGATTTCGCCGCGTCCTGAAGGCCAACGGTCGTTGCGTTTTGATCGGCGGCGGCGGTCCGGAAGAGGGGAAGTGGATCGGACCGATGGCTCGCCCGATCAAAGCGCTCTTCCTGTCGCCCTTCATCAGCCAGGAAGTGGGGATGATGATTGCGAGCGTCGGCCCGGAAGATCTTTCCTTTCTAGGCGATCTTATGCGGGCCGGAAAGGTGACCCCCGTGATCGATAAAACTTATTCTCTGCGCGAGCTGCCGGCCGCGATTGAATATCTCGAAAAAGGCCATGCCCGCGGCAAAGTGGTCATTACTGTGGGATCGGGACCCTAGAACATGAAAACCACTGGAACACTGCCAATCATCGCCCTGCTCTTCCTCAACTCTGTTTTGACCGGTCTCGCACAGAACAAAGCGGACGAGTTAAAAAAGCAAATACTGACCCAGGCGCAAAGCGTGGGCGCAGATGACTACGCCTTCACCCGCACCACTCACTCCGAGCAGACTTCGAGTGGGAAAACCGAACAGACCATTGTGGTCGAGGAATTTAATCCCACGAAAACAGGCGACGCGCGCTGGATGCTCGTCTCCATTGATGGCGCTCCGCCTCCGGCCGCCGAGGCCGAGAAATATCGCAAAGGCTCCGCCAAGCGCCGCGTTCCCGGGTATTACCGTCTCGCGGATTACTTCGGGAGTTCCGCGACGACTTCGACGGATCCGCGTGGCCGGACGGTGTTCCATTTCACCGCGCTGCCAAAAGAGACGCTCATGGTGATGGGCAGCGATGCTTCGCAGAACGGCACCATTGATGCAACCGCCGGCGAAGCGAATGGGACGCCGTTCATCGAGCAGGTCCGCGTCACGATCAAGCCGATGCGCGTAAAATTGATTGCGAAGATCGAGAGTTACGACGCCACCAACCGCTATCGAATCGGCCCAGAAGGAAAGCCGCTTCTGATGGAGCAAGTCTCCGACGTCTCCGGCTCAGGTTTGGGCAAAACGGGCAGCGTCCATACCGTGGTCACTTACTCGGACTACAGATCGTTAGGGAAGAAGTAAAGCGCGTCAGTTTCCAATGCCACGCTGGCCGGCAAGCAATGTCGTCACAACATCCGGACCCCGAAGACATCTGCGCACCGGGCGCCCAAATCACAAAGCCGCAAATCGCAGAGCTTTAACAGGCGATCGCGTGACGATGGCAGACGCCCGAGAGCAAATCCCAGAGCGCGCTCAGCACGCGGTCGACTGAAGCGATCACGGTGGACGCGTTCTCGTCCGTGACGTACTGGCCCAGCAATTTTCGTTCGGCGGCGGCGTGTTCGCGATCGGCTTCCACGTGGACGCTGAAATATTCGTAGCCCTTCGGATTCTCGAAACCGTAGTGCTTTTTCAGACCGTCTATTTTCGACTCGGAAACAGTTGGGATTTGGCTTTCGTAGGCGTAAAGCGCGGCCAGGCCATCGGCGGTCGGCTGTTCGCCACAGACGGAGCGGAAGGTGTCGATGAGGCCTGCTGTCTCCGGTTGCTGCACGGTTGCGCGGACATCGTCCCGCGAAACGCCGAGCGATTCCGCAAATTGCAGCCAGAGCTCGGGATGGTTGGGATCGCCGGCTTCTTCGTCGATCAGATTCTTGAGAATTTCTTTGCGCGTCGGTTGGTCGTCGCACTTCGCGTGCACGGCGGAGAGATAGGTCGGGAATGCGGCCACGTGATGATAATATTGCTGCGCGTAATCGGTTAGCGCTTCCTCGCTCAGCTCACCGCGCGTCCAAGCGAGGTAGAAGGGATGGGTGAGCAAATGTTTGGCGGCAATTTGTTGATCGATGGTGTCAAGATGGTTGTTCATGGCGAGAGCACACATTGAAGGGCGTTTCGGGGAAACGCTATTCAATTTTTGGACCGCCAAAAAGGCGCGTCAGCTCTTTTGGAGAATGTGTTTGATGCCGCGGATTGGGATCACGACCCAGTCGGGACGGTTGTTCAATTCGTAGCCGATTTCGTAAACCGCCTTGTCGAGCAGATAGGCCTCGAGCAGCACCTGGAATTCCTGATCGTTCGGCGGAATAAACGAAGCGCCGGCTGTGGCCACGAGATAACTCTGGAGGAACACGCTACTCATCTCGCGATACCACGTATCAGCCCAACGCTCGAGGAACGGGATGTCTTCCGGTCGCATCGCGGGCTGCCAGAGCGCGCTGTAAGCCGCGTATTGGAAGGAGCGCATCATGCCGGCGACATCGCGAAGGGCGGAGCGTTTGAGTTTGCGCTCGCTCAGGGCGCGCGCAGGTTCGCCTTCGAAGTCGAGGATCACGAAATCTTTTCCGGTGTAGAGCGCCTGGCCGAGATGGTAATCGCCGTGGATCCGAATCTTCGTGGCGGGTGACCGCTGCTCCAGAATGCGCTGTTCGAGCGCGAGAATTTGCTCCTCCGCGGCGAGCACTTCCTTCGCCTCATCGCGGAACGCGTCGGGGAGGCCGGGCAATTTCTTCTCCAGCAAATCGAAGGCGCGCCGGAGCGAGCCGCGCATGGATTGGAAAACGGAGCGCTGCGCGAGCGCGTTGAACGGCTCCGGTGCGAAGGCGCGATCGTCCGGTTCCGCGGCAAGGGCTTGGTGCAATTCGCCCGTGCGCTGGCCGAGAAGTTTCGCCTTTTCTGCGTAAACGCCGCCGATGAGTTCGTTCAGGAGCGAGGCCTTGAGGGTCGAAGTCTCCTGCAGATCCGATTTGCGACCGAGGACGCGCTCGTAGTAGCGACCGACGGCATCGAGCGTGAGCGCCCAGGCATCGCCTTCGTTAGGCACAGCGGCTTGCAAGAGGCAGACGACTGTCGGATCGGCCTGCGCGCGCCGGTATTCGATCGCGCCGGCAAACGCCGGGACGTGAGGGAATTTCTGTTTCTCAGTCAGGAAACTGGTCACCTCCACGTCGGGGTTCACGCCGTCTTCGAGCTTGCGATACAGCTTCAGGAAAAATTTGTTCTCGAAGAGCATGGAGGAGTTGCTCTGCTCCGCGGTGAGAACTTGCGACGCGGGAACCGTCGTCTCGCCCGCGAGCGCGGAACCGGGAACACCGAGCAGTTCGCCGGATGTTCCGCGGCCACTGCTGCGTTCCATAATGGAGCGGAAGAGCTCCTCGCGGAAAGCGCCATCCCAAATCGCGTCGTGCAAGATCGCTTCGTCCGCGCCAGCAAAACGCGCGATGACAGCCTGTGGCGCCGCTTGCGCGACATTGTGCGCTGCTTCACCAATCGCAATCTGCACCGGCAGCGCATAGGTCTCCGGGTTGCCATCGACGTAGGTGACTTCGACGAACCAGAACTGCGCGCCAGACTGCGGCATCGAGACTCGCTCGCCGATGCGCATCTCGCGGATGACGCGCGCCTTGCCGCCAAACCAGCGGCAGCGCCGAATAAAGTCGGGCAGGACTTCGCGTTCGAATGTTTTCCCGCGGCCGTCTTGCAAAAGGGTTTCGAAAACCGGCGCGGCAGTCAAAACGGAGACGACGCGCGGTGCCAATCCGCTCGATGATTCCGCCTTCGGCTTCAGAACAAACCAAAAGTGCGAGTGCGGACCGAGGGTGATCGGATACGGCGTCTCTTTGATCGCGGGGAAGAGATTTTGGCTGAAGACTTCCATCAGGGAAGAGCCGGCAAAGCGCGCCAGATCCAGTTCCACCGCCTGCGCGTAACGGGAGAGATTTGTGACCACAAGGATCGTCTCGCCTTCAAACTCGCGCAGGAACGCGAGCACCTTCGAATTGTCCGGATGCAAGAACTGAAGCGAGCCGCGCGAGAAGGCTTTGAAGTTCTTGCGCATCGCGATCACGCGCCTCATCCACCAGAGCAGTGACGAGAGATTCTTCTGGTGATTCTCAACGTTGGTCGCCTCGAAATGATACTCGGGATCGATCGTGATCGGCAGGTAAAGCTGTTGCGGATTCGCCTTCGAGAAACCGGCGTTGCGATCCGGACTCCACTGCATCGGAGTACGACAGCCGTTGCGATCGCCGAGGTAAAAATTGTCGCCCATCCCGATCTCGTCGCCGTAGTAGAGGACCGGCGTTCCGGGCATGGAGAAGAGGAGAATGTTAAGCAGCTCGATTTTGCGGCGGTTGTTCGCGAGCAACGGCGCGAGGCGGCGGCGAATGCCGAGATTGATGCGCGCCGTCTTGTCGGTGGCATAAACGCGCCACATGTAATCGCGCTCCTCATCGGTCACCATTTCGAGCGTGAGTTCGT
>JBDUAH010000316.1:0-2973 GCA_040004745.1 Chthoniobacterales bacterium
GCGTGCGACGCGCGCAGGATATTGATCCGGTCGATCTCAAGGTGATCGACCACGCCGACCGCCCAGACGATCTCGGAGTGAGTCGTCAGATAAGCATAGATTTTCTCGCGCAGATCGGCCGAAAGTTGCTTCGAATCCTTCAGCTTCCACTTTCGCAAACGGAAGCACTCGGGCAAAATGGCCGCGGCGGCAACGACCGGACCGGCGAGCGCGCCGCGACCGGCCTCATCGATCCCGGCGACGCGGGCGATGCCTAACGACCAGAGCTTTTTCTCGTGGCGAAATCCGCAGCGCCGATGCATCGGCACACACTTTAGAGAGCGTGAAGCGCGAGGGGAACTGGAAAGGTGAATAGTGACTGGTGATCAGTGAATGGGAAAACGCCTCGCACCAGTCACTGATCACCATTCACTTCCCTACTCCCGCACCGCGGTCGCTTCCTTGCCCTTGCGGTTGCGCAGATAATTTAGCTTCGAGCGGCGGGCGCGGCCCTGTTTTTCCACTTCCACCTTCGCGATGCGCGGGGAATGGATGGGGAAAACGCGCTCCACGCCTTCGCCGTAGGAGATGCGGCGCACGGTGAACGACTGGTTCAGCCCGGTGCCTTTGCGGCCGATGCAGATGCCGCTGAAAATCTGGATCCGCTCCTTTTCGCCTTCACGCACGCGGGTGTGCACGCGGACGCCGTCGCCAACCTTGAATTTCGTGACGTCGGTCTTCTGCTGCTCTTTGGCAATGGTGTCGATGATGTTCATAGCGTGCTCTCCCGGTGCAAAATTGGGGGCCGGATACGTAACGCGGGCCCTGCAGCTTGTAAAGCGGCTCCGACGGCTTGGCCTTCGTGCTCGTGCTCGAATGAGCAATCGGTCTTGTTCCGAGCACGAGCACGATTACGAATAGAGGCGTTGAGGATTGGCGCGCCATCGTTATACTCCCGGCTCCACTGCGCCCGTAGCTCAACTGGATAGAGTGACAGCCTCCGAAGCTGTAGGTTGCGCGTTCGAGCCGCGCCGGGCGCACTGCCCTTTTTCGGTTGGCCACGGGTTTTCGGTCGCCGCGCCCCGAGCGATTGGCTATATAGGCTCGATGAAAATCTTCGCCCGCTTTCTCCTCGCTCTCCTATTCACCCTCCCCCACGTCCTGCAAGCGGGCAGCGCGACCTGGAATCTCGACCCGACGAGTAGCGACTGGAATACGGCGGTAAACTGGACTCCAGCGACCGTGCCCCGGCTCCCATCCGACACCGCCAGCTTCGCCGTTTCGCAGAATCCAAATCTCTCGCTCTCGGCGCCGATCGATCTCGGTGAAATGATCTTCAACACCGGCGCGAGCCCCTACACGATCGGGTTCGATCACGGACGCACGCTGAATCTTTTCGGCGCGGGCATCATAAACGATTCCGGCGTAGCGCAGACTTTTAACCTGCAGTCCTACAAAGGCGTGATCGCGCAAATGGTTTTCAATAACGGCGCGACCGCCGGCGATGGCACCGTTTTCAGTGTCAGCGGCCCCAGCATCCTCTCCAGCCTGCTTTTTCTCGATACTTCCGACGCGGGCAGCAGCACGATCACGCTGAGTGGCGGGATTGAGGTTTTCGGCAGTCACATCGACTTCGTCGATTCCTCCTCCGCGGGCACGGCGACGATTACAAATGAAGGTGGCCGGATAAGCGGCGCGCAGGGTGGCCTGACGAATATCGGAGGCAGTGCGACGGCGGATCAAGCGACCCTGATTGCGGAGGGCGGCATGGTCGCCGGGGCCGGAGGTGGCATCGTTCTCTTCGGTAACACCGCGAAGGCGGGCGGTGCGACTTTGATCGCCGACGGGCGCCGCTCCGAAGCAACCGGTGGTGTGATTTCGTTCCTGGGCGCGTCGACTGGGGGCAGAGCCCGGGTGCAGCTCTCCGGGAACGGGACGCTGGAGATCGCTGGATCAAGTAGAGGAGTCGTGGTCGGCTCGATCGAAGGCAGCGGCCTGGTGTCGTTAGGCGCGAACAATCTGACGGTCGGCGGGGCGAACCGAGACACGACTTTCTCCGGGGTGATTTCCGGCGAGGCTGGGCGCCCCGGCGGTTCCTTGACGAAGACGGGAAGCGGGCGACTCGTGCTGGCAAACGGCAGCACTTTTTTTGGAGGCGTCAACGTCATCGGAGGCGAATTGGTGGTGAACAATCGCACCGGCTCGGCCACCGGCACCGGGCTGGTACAGGTGAGCAGCGGGAGCACGCTTTCCGGCCGCGGCGTGATCGACGGACAAGTTGTGATCGCTGCCGGCGACGGCGACGGCAGACTCTCCGCCGGAAATGCGCGACCGCCAAGCAGCCTCACCATCAACCGTCCACTTACCTTTAAGCCCACGGCGACGAACGAGTTTATCTTCAACAGCAGCACCGCGGCCGCGAATCAAATTGTCGCCGATCAAGTGACGATCGAATTCGACGTGCTCTTCACCTTCGTTGACCAAGGCAGCGGCGTGCTCCCGCTCGGCACTGTCTTTGTGGTCATCAACAATACTTCCGCGCTGCCGATCGGCGGCCGCTTCGAAAATATCCCCGACGGCTTCGTTGTAACCACGAACGGGAAAAGATTCCTCGTGAACTACGAAGGCGGCGACGGGAACGACCTGACCTTCACCGTCGTGCCCTGAAGCGTTCGCTCCCCAGGCGCGCGCTTCCGCGCAAGGGTTAGGCGAGCGCTTCCAGCCGGCTGAGCAAATCCTTTTTGCTCGTCATCCCCGTGACCTGATCCTTCAGCTCGCCGTTTTTGAAAAACAGCAGAGTCGGAATCGCCCGCACGTTGTAGCGCGCGGAGAGGCTCTGGTTGTTGTCCACGTTGACCTTCGCGATTTTCACCGTGCCGGCTTTTTCCTTCGCGATCTCGTCGAGAATCGGCGCGATCATCTTGCACGGGCCGCACCATTCGGCCCAGAAATCGACCAGCACCGGTTGGGTGCTCTTGGTCACTTCGCTGTCAA
>JBDUAH010000317.1:0-2968 GCA_040004745.1 Chthoniobacterales bacterium
CCGGGGTGACTTTCACCGCCAGAAGATGACCCAAAGTGTCGACCGCGAGATGCACTTTGCTTCCCTTTTTGCGCTTGTGGCCGTCGGAGCCCGCGCGGCTTCCGCTTTCCGGGGTTGACTGCAAGGTGCGCCCATCCAAGATCACCGCCGAAGGCTCCGCCGTCTTCTGCGCCACCAGCCGCAGCACCGCGCGCAAATCATGGCCATCGCTTCAAAGCAGCCGGCGGCAATCCAGCGCTGTGCCTGTTGCTGCACCGTAGACCAGGGCGGCAGATCGTTGGGGATCATGCGCCAAGGGCACCCCGCCCGGACCATGTAGCGCACCGCATTGAAAAGCCCGCGCGAGTATACTCACGCTGCGGGGCAGCCTCTCTTTCATCAGCGTCAGATAGGGCGCGCAAAAGGCCCATTCTTCATCGCTCACATCGCTCGCGTAATCGGTCTTGGTCCCTCGTGTTTTCAATACTTTCTGTGCCATCCCAAGCTTGATGCTTGGTGGTACGTAAAAAGTACAGATTTATCTGCAACAAAAGTGCATGACACGCTATAGAGGGTAACGCGCAGTCTTTGTTCCCCTGTTAGTCTGCCGAACTCCTTTTTGGGAGCGCTACAGCACGGTGAGTGTCAAATCATTGCCGGTGCCGCCTTCGTAGCTGACGAGGAAAGTCGTCCCGCCCGAGCTAGTGAAGGTGGACCCATCGGCCAGGTTACTAAATTCTCCCGTAATCGGATTCGCGGAGGTGTTGTTAATCACGGTAAGAACCGTGCCGGTAGTCACCGAACCGCTCCTCAGGTCGGCGAAGGCAAATTGGGCGCCGTTGATCGTTACCCCGTTGGCGGCCACTTGAGTGACGATCAAGCTGGCGCGATCCAAAACGCATTTGTAGGCCGAGTCGGGCTGAAAGGTGAGGGTCTGGTGGAGCCTCAGGGTGCCAGGCCGATGCGCGCTTTTTCCCGGGCTGAGGAATGCGCCCCTGCCTCCGCCGGTACCCAGCGTGACCGGACCATAGATTTTGCCGATGCCGCTCAACGTTCCCGCATTGACCTGCACCGCGCCAGGGCCCGTGGCCGATCCAAATCTATTGGCAACCAGGAGCGTTCCTTTGATAACGGTGGTGCCTCCAGTGTAAGTATTCGTCATATCCAGTAGCAGTCTGCCTTTGCCGATCTTGCTCAGAGAGCCCCCGGCGGCGGTCGTTCCATCCTGGATCGTCCCGGAGAAAACCGCGTTCAGGTTATTGCTGCCCACGGTTAGGTTATTACTCCCCAGAAAGACCGCGCCATCGCCCTCCAGGGAGCCGATTGTAACTCCCGGAGCGTTGTGGAAGCTAAGATCAAACATCCCACTCCCGAAGACTTGCACGCGCGCTTCTCCGCCGCTGGAGTCGTCAAAAAACAGGACGTAACCACCGCCGCCCTCGGGAACGCCGGCGTTTTCCGCGATCAGCAGAGAGTTACCAGCGGTGGCGGTATTATTGAAGCTGACCACGCCGCCCGCGCCGGCAAAAACCAGGCCGCCTTGCAGGGTGATAGTGCTGTTACTGGCGCTGGTGTTATCGTAAAACCTCACGACTCCTCCCAAGGCGTCGCCACCGATGCTGCCTGCGTTCGTGATCACGGCCGTGCCGGCATCCGCCGAGGCATAGAACTCAACGTCGCCCGGATAGCCCAGCTCGCCTATGCCACCGCCGTTCGTGATCGTAGCATTCCCGGCGCTCGTGTTGTCGTTAAAGGTCACCATGGCGTAGGAAAAGCTACTCGAGGTGCCGCCGTCGTTGGTGAAACTGGCGCTCCCGGCTGTCGCGGTGTCGACGAAAGCGACGGTGCCGCTGTATACCATCGTTCCCGTTTTGTTCGCAAAGACGGCATCGCCAGCGCTGGATGAATTGGCGAAATTGGTCGCGCCGCCGCCCCCGTAGAGGTTGGTCCCGGCGTTATTCGTCACGGTCGCCTGGCCGGCGGTCGCGCGGTCGAAGAAGTTAGTGTTGCCATGAGCGGAAAATCCATTCTGCGGGCCGCCATCGTTAGTAATGAGCGCGGCGCCCGCGCTGCTGGTGTCGAAGAAATTAGTTATCCCACCGGGCATGGCTGAAGTGGTGCCACCCTTATTCGAGAGCGAGCTACCGGGCCCGACCGTCGCGCTTTTCGTGAAATCAATCGCTCCGCGGCCCTCTGCTACGAAGGTCTGCATGATCGCAGAATTATCGATGATCCCGGCGCCGGTCAGGGTGAGAGTCGTACTGGCTGAAGCGGTAACTGTATAACTGCTGGGGCCGGAGTTAAAGGTGATCGCATCGACTGCGACAGAAGCAGAAAGCGAGACGGCTGTTTTGTTGGAAGTAGCGAAGAGGGCGATGTCCGATGGACCATTAGGGACCGTGGCGGGTGTCCAATTAGCCGGCGTATTCCAATCACCACTGGCAGGGCTGGCGTTCCAGGTCGCGCTCCCGGCGGCAGCGAATCGGGCGGGGAAAAGAGAGCAGACGGTAAGAGCCAGGATTGAGAGGAGCCGGAATTTCATGCGGGGAGGAGATGGAGAGAACGCGGAAAAAGCAAGCAAAATCGCCTCACCCTACCCTAACAGTCCGAACGAAGTCCGAGGAGTTAGCTATCGAAATGACGAGCCTGGTCCTCCTCTTCCGCCCCGTGGGATTTGGCGGCGACGGCGGTCGCGCGGCAGAGAGGCTTCGAGTGACGGGAGGATGCCCGGTTCAAATTGGCTAGGAGGCCGCGGAGGTTGCCCTGGATGTCGTTCCTCTTCCGCCGATGACACCGCCAAGGAGGAACCGCCGCCCTCGTCGCGGGCATCATGATCTTGATCGGGCGTTGAGCCTTTTCGTTCGGCTAAAAGCCGGAACCGCCTACGGCTTCCAGTCGCGATACGCGACCGGCGCGCCGACCTGGAGGCTCGTGCGGCTCTTTTGGTGGCGCTCGAGTTGCTCGGCCAGCCATTGGAACCATTCCCAGC
>JBDUAH010000069.1:0-9888 GCA_040004745.1 Chthoniobacterales bacterium
ACCGCTTTGTCGGGCAGGCTCTCCAAGGCCTGATAGACGAGCGCTTCATTTGCCAGAGCGGTATCCACCAGAAGATCGATGTCCATGGTGCGCCGATTGTACCCTGCCGCGCGAATGGCAAACCCACCGCAAACCAAGTAGCGCGCGCCGCGCGCATTCAGTTCGCGACAAAGCTCCACCAGATCAGTCAGCGTCGGCTCACGCGGGACTAAATCTTCGCTCGCTCGACCAGATTCTTCATCAACCATTCGTCCGCGTCCTCGTGCGAAGAAAATCGAAAGACACCTTTCGGCACGCGCACCCCGCCGAAGCTTCGCCGCCACGCTTTCGCGTTTTCGATTTCATTCGGGTAAATGCGCAGCGGGTCCGGCGGGCTTCTTCGCCCGACCGTCTTCCCGATCGTCTCTTGAATATTGACGACGCGATGTTGGAGGGTCACGGGGTAGGGTGAATTGATCACGGATTAATTATCGCGCCAGTGCGTCCGATTGCTTCACAAAATCGTCGCCGCTCCATTCGCCGTCGGCGCGCACCATCTTTTTCGCAGCCGCCTCGTCCGCCACGGCTTTGTCGCGCGCCTTGCGCTCACCCTGCATGCGCACCAGTTCGGCGTGGGTGGTGAAGTAATCGAGGCTCTTGCCTTTGAAGTCGGCCAGCGTTTCGAACTTGTGCTTCTCCATGAACGCGAGCAGCTCGTCGCACATCCGCTTTACGGAGTCGTAGCCGAACTTCATCACGCCGGTGCAAACCTGCGTGGTGTCCGCGCCTAACAAGATGAACTGCGCGGCATCGCCGCCGCTTTCGATTCCACCGATCCCCGACAGACTGCGCCCGGGAAACTCACTCCGAATCATGGTCGCGATCTCCATCACCATGCGGAGCGCGATCGGGCGGACCGCTTTCGATGAATACCCACCCGGCGTGGTGAAACCTTCCACCGTCGGCTCCGGCCGCAGCGTGTCGAGATTGACGCCCATCACGCTGCGAATGGTATTGATCGCCGCGACGCCCTGGCACCCGCCGCGAAAAGCCGCGCGGCTTGGCTCGACGATGCGCGTGACGTTCGGGGTCATCTTGGCCCAGACCGGCTTCTTCGCGGCCGACATCACCCACGTGCAAACTTCCTCCACGATCTCCGGGTTCTCGCCCATGGCCGCGCCCATCTTCCGCTCGGGCAATCCGTGCGGGCAGGAAAAATTCAGTTCGAAAGAATCCACGCCGGCGCCTTCGCAGCGCTCCACGATCTCGATCCAGGCCTCGCGATTATATTCCTCCATGATCGACGCGATCAGGATCCCATCCGGGTGCATGTCCTTGCACTTCTTGAATTCATCCAGCCAGATCTCGAATTTCCGATCGCTGATCAGTTCGATGTTCTCCCAGCCAATCACGTCCTTCGGATCGTTCCCGTAAAACTTTGCGTAACGCGGCGCAACATTGACCACCTTCGAAGAATCGAGGCTGACAGTCTTCGCGATCACCGCGCCCCAGCCTTCGCGGAAAGCGCGGCTGATGACGTTAAGGTTCGTCCCGGGAGGGCCCGAGCCGATCACGAAAGGGTTGGGCAGCTTTAATCCATCAACGGTGGTGGCGAGTGTGGGCATAGGAATGAGTGGGTGAAACCAGTTGCTTACCGTTTTTCAGAATTAAACACGACAGAAAACTCAGCTGCCTTCACGAAGATTTGCATCTCTTGGTCAGATCTCCGGACTCGTTGTCTCTTGATCCGATCCACGTCGTTCGCGCGGCTCGCACGACGAAAGCATCCATCCGGATGGACAACGCCAATTCCTTCCACGATAAGCAGACCGTCCAAATGCCTGACCACACCCTCACGGGCGACATTCGAACCCACCGCGCCTTCCGCTCCGAGATCCTCGGGAACAATCGCAATGTCCTTGTCTATCTGCCGCCGGGCTACCGGCGCACGCGCACGCGTCGCTATCCCGTTTTGTATCTGCAAGACGGCCAGAACATGTTCGACGCCGCGACCGCTTTCGGCTACACGGAATGGCGCGCCGACGAAACCGCCGAGCGCCTCATCGAGCAAAACCTGATCGAGCCCATCATCATGGTCGCGGTCGCGAATATCGGCTCCGAGCGTATCCACGAGTATGCCCCCACGCGCGGCCGGATTGAAGATGGGAAGCGGAAGCGCAGCAAGGGCCGCCTGCGTCAATACGGCAAATTTCTCGCGAACGAGTTGAAACCGTTCATCGACACGCAGTACCGCACCCTGCCCGAGGCCGAAACCACCGGACTCGGCGGATCATCGCTCGGCGGTCTGGCTACGCTCGTGCTCGGGCTTTGGTTTCCGAATGTTTTTCGCAACCTCGCGGTCATGTCGCCCTCTATCTGGTGGGACGACTGCACCATTTATAATATGGTGGAAAAACTCAACGAGACCACCCGACCGCCGCTCACGATCTGGCTCGATACCGGGACGCGCGAGCCGGGTTGGGAACGCGCGGCTGTCCTGCGGGACAAATTAGTCGAGAGCGGTTGGCGCTTGCACGACGACTTGCAGTACCTCCAGGCGGAGGGAGCGGATCACTCCGAGCGCGCGTGGTCGGAACGATTGGAGGAGGTCTTGCGCTTCCTCTATCCACCGTCTCACGCCGCTTTGCTTCCGATTCGTCGTCAGGTAAAGACAGAAGTCTTGCGCCGTCTTCCGGCCTGACTCCGTCTACTCAACGGTTCAGCTACGGATTGAGCGCGAGCGTGAAGTGATGCGCCGCGATTTCCATCCGCTTCATCAAATAGAAGCGATGCGCGGCGAAGCGTTGCACACCCGAGTCGAGCGATAAGATCTGGCATTTCTCGCGACGCGCCTCCGCCACCAGCCAATCGAAAATCTGACCGCCAAAGCCTTGCGAGCGGTCGCCATCATGCGTGACGAGGTCGTCGACATAGAGCGTGCGCCCGGAAAAAAGGAGATCCTGAACGCGATAACCCGCCACCGCGCGCACGGCCCCGCCGGCTTCCAAGTATGCCAGTTTATATCCTTCCTTTTGCTGTCGCTGCACTCGCTCGCCGAATTCTTCCGCACTCGCAAGATGCGCGCGCAGTTCACGCATCACTTCGAAGCAGCGCGCGATCTCGTCGGATGTTTCCGCCACCGCGATGCGTGTCTCGTCCGGTGCGTTCACGCCTTCGCTCCCTCCCTTTTCCCGCTGTACCACAGCCCAAGCTTCTCGCGCGTGAGCAATCCCTGCTTGCCCCGCCACATAATCAGAAACGATTCCTGCAGCACGAAGCGCGGGCCATGCATCCGCACCTTCCGCGCGGAAGTCACAATCGGTTGCGGCAGGATCACGAACGGCCCGAGTTCCTTCAGCGCTATCGTCAGATAAACTTCTTCGCCCGCGAAATATTGCTCATCGAAACCGCCCGCCTTTTCGAAATCCGCCCGGCGCATAAACAGAAACGCGCCCACGCCCAACTTCGCGCCGAAATAGAACACGCTGAAAACGCGCAAGAAAATGCGCGCCCAGAGCGGCAGTTCTCCATCCATTGCCACGCGCGCACTTCCGCCGACCGCTCCCCCGTTTAGCGCCGCCAGTGCCGCCGTCACATGCTCCGGCGCAATCCGTGTATCCGCATCCACGAAAAACAAGATCTCGCCTCGGGCCAGTCTCGCCCCGGCGTTCCGCACCGCTCCGATCTGGCGCAGTTTCACTGGTAGCACCTGCACGCCAAAGCTCCGCGCGATCTCCGCCGTCGCGTCCGTCGACGCATCGTCCACCAACAGAACTTCGTAATCGTGGCCGGACGCATCGGCCGCCTTCCGCAGCGCTTGCAAAGTGGCCGGCAATTCATGCTCCTCGTTATGAGCAGGAACGACGAACGAGAGCATAAAGATTCGGCTGGCTAACTCGCTGCGTCCGCCTTGGCCAAACCATCCGCTGCCAGATACTCATCACGCGGAGGACTGAAGGTATCGATCACCGTCGTATCCTCGATCGTCTCCACGGCGTGCGGCACATTGCTCCGCAGATAGAACGAATCACCCGCCGTCATTTCGTGCCCCTCTCCATCCACGATTAAACGCATACGCCCCGCGATCACATGCGCGACCTGCTCATTCGGATGTTGATGTTCCGGCATCCGGCTGCCGGCATCGAGTTGGGCGCGCATCTGGTACATCAACGAACCGGAGACAATCGTCTGGCGCTTGATTCCAGGTGCAATTTGAACCCATGGATTTTGCGAACTCATCCGTCACCCTCGCGGCGGAGCCTGCCTTTTCCAAGCCGCAGCATGCACCCACCAAATTAGCAGCGCCTGTAGCGGCAGCCGCATCCAGAGCAACCAAGGCGCGACCGCATGCCCGCCGACCATCATCCCAAGCATCGCCGCATAAACGTTCGCCGGAAAAACCGCGATTAACAGCGCAATCAAGCCCGCCCCCGCCAGTCGACGTGTCATTGGAAACAGAACGCCCAGTCCACCCGCGATCTCCGCCGCGCCACTTACATAAACCAATGGCAGCGGCCCCGGCAGCCACGGCGGCACGATCGCGAGATAAGCCTCCGGCGCAATGAAGTGCAGAACGCCAGCAAGAACGAAGAAACCCGATAGTAACCGAAGCAGAATCAACACGCCGGGAAGATGAATTTAGAAGCCAGGAAGCCAGGAAGGGGCATCCTACATAACGTCCGCTGCGACCGCCCGCTTTTTCCTTTCTTCCTGATTCCCTCCCATTCCTGGCTTCCTGGTTTCCAAATTAAATCAATCGGTGGGCTTCCCCGTTAGCAGTGGTTCGGACGCCACCGTCTTCGGCCCGTCTTCCGTGCAAACCGCGAAGCTGCTTTCGGGATACAGCGCCACCCCCGCGTATTCGCCCTTTGCGTTCAACACGTAGAAGTTCACGTTGAAATTCGGTTCGCCGCGGCTGTTCAAGAGTCGCTTCTCGATCGTGTTCGCTTTGATCCGTTTGCAGGCATCCATGCCGGCGTCTTTCGGCGCCATTCCGCGGCGCATGTTTTCCACGATGAGGAAGGAGCAAAGTCCGTAGAGATTCGCCTCGCCGCGACCGGTTGAACCGGCGGCTCCGATTTCGCCATCGACGTAGAGCCCGGCGCCGAGAATCGGCGAATCACCGACGCGGCCTGGAATCTTCCACGCCAGTCCACTTGTAGTGGTCACGCCGCAGACTTCACCCTTCGCGTTCACGCCGTTGCAATTAATCGTGCCGTGGATGTGCTGCCGGTCGATCAAGCCTTCCGCGACCATTTGCATCATGGCGTCGTGCCCGGCCTGAGCGCGTTTTTCCGGATCGAGATAATGCGAGGGATCGATCCGGCGTTTCCAATCCAGCCACAAACGCCGCGACTCGTCCGTGTTCAAATCGTCCTCGATCTTGAACCCCATGTTGCGCGCGAATTTCTGCGCGCCTTCGCCCACGATGAGATGGTGATCGGTCATTTCCATCACCTTCTGCGCCACGTTTGAAGGAGTCCGCACGCCTTCGATGCAGGCCACGCCACCCGCGCGCTTTTTGGGCCCGTGCATGCAACACGAGTCGAGCTGCACCACGCCATCCGCGTTCGGCAATCCACCGTAGCCGACACTCGTATCAGTGGGATCGAGTTCCACGATGTTCACCCCGGCGATGAGCGCATCGAGCACGTCCGCGCCCTCCGTCATCATCGTCCACGCCTTGTGCACGCAGGTCATATCGCCGCCGTTCTTAAACTTGTTCCCGTTCGCGGAAGAGATCACGACCGGTTTGCTGGATTTCGAGCTCATGATGTTGGGACCTTGGGCAAAAAGAGACGGCGCCGCGCCTGCGGCGAGCGTAGCCCCAATGGTGGTGCGGACGAAAGTGCGGCGGTTCATTTCGCTCAGCTTGGATTGTTTTGCGAGCGGCGGCAACGCGCAGCTCCCGTCGCGCGGTTGACATCCTTGCGCTTATCCTGAAGCTGGCGTCATGGGAGCGATTGCCCCGCCTACACCAGAGGACAATGCGGCACCAGCGGTCGTCCCGCAGGAATGGCGCGAGGAATTTGAAGCCGCGGCCCGCCGACCTCTTCGGACTCGGATGCGTTACGCTTTCATTCGCACCCATAAGCCCGTGCTCGACGACGCGCCCTACCGGTCATGGGACTCGACTGAGGAGTATCGAAGTTGGTGCGAGAGAAACCTGCCCGACTGGCTGGGCTATGGGCGCGTTTGAATACCGGCAGGCGGAGGAGATCCGGGACAAGTTCGCCGCGCACGGCATTCGTTATCTCTTTCTGGGAAAATCGGGCGCGATTCTCCTCGGCTTTCCCGACACAACTCAGGACGCGGATCTCTACGTCGAGCGCACCACCGAAAATTGTCGCGCGTTGGCGGTCGCCCTGAGCGAGCTGGGCTTCGCTCTTACCACGGAACAGGTCGCTGAGGTCGAGCGCGGGAAGGATTTTATCCAACTCAAGAATGGTCCGTTCGATCTGGATCTTATCTTTGCTCCCGACGGAATCGAACGATTCGAGGACGCGTGGCGGCGTCGAGTGGATGTGGAGGGTTTTCCTGTCACCCACCTCGACGACATTATTGCGAGCAAAGCAGCCACTAACCGCCAGAAAGATCGAGAATCGTTGCCGCGTTTGCGCTCTTTCCGCACTTGGTGGCTAGATCAGAATCGATGACCTGACCTGCGCTCCCGCACGTCAGTTGGAATCGATTTTTAACTGCTCCTTCAGCCAGGCAATCCTTTCCTTTGTCGCCGCTTCATTCAACTCATGCTGCGCGTGATAAGTGCGGACCGTTTTCGGCTCCGGCGCGGCGGCGGCCAACGCCTCCGCGCGCTCCTTGCTCACGTGTTCATCCTCGTCGGCGAATTGAAGCAGTTTTGGCATTTTAAGCGCCGGCATGTATTTCACCGGATCGAGTGGCGCCATTTCCGCGATGAATTTCTGCTTCTCTGCTTCCGTCGGTTTGGGTCCGTACAAAAACCAGTCGCTAAACGACTGCGTCCCCGCCATGAAAACGAAGAACTTCACCCGCGGATCGTTCGCCGCCAGCGCGCCGTACATCGCGCCGAAATCGTGTCCCACCAAAGCGATCCGTTCCCGATCGATCCCCGGAAACGAAACCAGAACATCCAGCGCCCGGCGCAGGTCCTTCACTTCTTGAACGGAGCGCGCGTAATCGCCATCGCGTTTCCGTTCCCGAAAATACTCCGGCTTCGACCACGGCGTATCGATGAGCAAACAAACCGCGCCATCCTTCGCCAGCTCGATCGCATCGGGAATGAATTGCGTGCGATTCGAAGTCAACGCCGGCGGCCCGTACCAATGCACGAAGAGCACACCCGGCCGGCCCGCCGCACGTCCGTCTTTCGCCACCACGGTGGCCGCGTTGCGACTCCCATCTGGCAACGCGTAGGTGATATCGCGCAACCGCACGCCGTCCTGCTCGCGGCTGCCCGTGTCCTTGAGATCCAGCGGCTTCGCCTGATCGTAATCAAACGAAACCTGCGCGAACGCAGAGAGCGCAGAAAGCAGCAGGAGGCCGACGAAGAAGGATCGCGTCATCATGGGGAACGGTGAAGCGGCGCGCGCCCTCTGTCGATCAAGACCAGTCGGACTTTCCTCCGACGATTCGGGGCGCTCGGCTGTAGCCTCAACGAGTCTCGCTCGCCACTTCGCGCGCTTCTGTCTCCAGCGTGCCCCGCGGGTATCCAGCCGACAGGCATTCCAGAAGATAAGCGCGCAAAAACGGACGGAAGCCCAAACGCTCGTATTGCGCGGTGTGCACCAATTCATGCAGGAGCAGATCGCGCCGTCCCACCTGATCAGTGCGCAAGAAAATCCCGTAACCGAGCGACATTCCGGCCGTCGTCGCCGGCCCCCAACTCCAGCTCGCTGTGATGCGCCGCAGCCAGAATGGAAGACGCGGTGGGATGCATTCCACGGTCAGAGTGCGAACCCGGTGCGGAGCCTGCACGCCGGCGCGCAGCGCTTCTTCCAGGCCTCTTGCAGAGAGTCGCGAGCCGCGGCGCAGAATTTCCGCTTCATGCCGCCGTGCCCAGGCACAGACGATCGGCAAGAGCAGCCAAACCAGAAAACGTTTTGTGTTGGGCGATGCGGTCGGTTTGGCTTCCATGTGCGGGTCGGCATCTTGATGACGCCACGATGACTTCGGTTCAATCCAATTCCTTCGCCGGCGCTGCTCGAAACGGGCTGCTGCGGAATGGCCGGTGCGTTCGGCGCGCTCGATTCGAAATACGAACTCTCGGTTCAAGTAGCCGCGCCGCTCGTGCAAAAAATCACAGCCCAACCCGAGCGCACCACCATCGTCGCTTCCGGCACGAGCTGCCGCCATCAGATCGAGCATCTGACACCGGCGAGACCGAAGCACATGGCGGAACTCTTAGCCGACGCACTAGGATAGAAATTCCGGGGAGCGCACGCTTGTAGCGTGCTCTCCCTAGAATCCTGCGGAAGCCGCGTTCCTATTCCTCGCCGTCGAAGTAGTGCGTTTCCGCACCTTTTCCTTTTAGGATCACGGTCTCGTCGCCTTCTTTGCGAACGGCCCATTTGCCGCTGTCGGGGTAGTAGCACGAATCGCCGATCGGATTGTCGGCAACCACATAGTAAACGAAATCTTCCTCGCCCGAGCAGGAAAGCTGGTGCGCTTCGCCTGGCTTAAAGAGGAACGCGTCACCTGGTTTCACTTCGTTTTCGCCGGTCGCATCGCGCACTTTCCCGCGACCGCTGACGACGAGATACAACTCCCACTGCGCGCCTTCGGCGTGGTAGGGGCAGTAGGAAGCGCCCACCGGGATTCGCGCGAGCGTCAGATCAAACGGGTGCCGTTTGAGCAGGTCCGTCGATGCGTCTTCGCGACCCAGCGCGATGGAAATCTCGCGGCTAAACGATCGGAATTTTCCACTCGGCGATTTGCGTTCGCGCTCGGGAAGTTGCGTGATGTTTACGGTCTTCATGATGTGGGAACGAAAAATGACGGCTCGGAAGCCGTCGCTCCTTGGTTAGAACGCGACTTTCATGTCGAGCGCTTTGACGAGGAACGACCATTGATCGGTCACGTCTTCGATCTGCTTCGAGGTCGGTTTGCCCGCGCCGTGGCCCGCGCGCGTTTCGATCCGAATCAAGATGGGCGCCTGGCCTGCCTGCGCGGCTTGCAGTGTGGCGGCGAACTTGAAGCTGTGGCCCGGGAAAACGCGATCGTCGTGGTCCGCGGTTGAGATCAGAGTGGGCGGGTATTTTGTGCCCGGCTTGATGTTGTGCAGCGGTGAATATTTGTAGAGCGCCGGGAATTCATCCGCGTTATCGGATGATCCGTAATCGGAAGCCCACGCCCAACCGATGGTGAACTTCTGGAAGCGCAGCATGTCCATCACACCGACCGCAGGCAGGGTCGCGCCCCACAGATCCGGGCGCTGCGTCAGACACGCGCCCACGAGCAACCCGCCGTTACTTCGGCCGCTGATGGCGAGCTTCGGCGTGGAAGTGAATTCGCTTTCGATCAGCCATTCGCCCGCCGCGATGAAATCGTCGAAGACGTTTTTTTTTCGCTCTTTCGTGCCGGCGAGATGCCATTCTTCGCCGTACTCGCCGCCGCCGCGTAATGTCGCGACGGCGTAAACGCCACCCATTTCCAACCACACGGCAGTGGACGGAGTGAATGATGGCGTAATGGAAATATCAAATCCCCCGTAGCCGTAGAGCAGCGTGGGATTCTCGCCGGTGCGCTCGAGACCTTTCTTGTAGGTGATGAACATCGGGATGCTCGTCCCGTCTTTGCTCTTATAGAAGATCTGATCGGTGACGTAATCGTCCGATTTAAAATCGACCTTCGGCCGGAAAAGCACCTCGCTCTTCGCGCTCTTCAAATCGTAACGGAAGACCGTCGGCGGCTCGGTGTAGCTGACGTAGG
>JBDUAH010000318.1:0-2942 GCA_040004745.1 Chthoniobacterales bacterium
CCGGGAGAGCGCATTCAGTTCCGCAAGGTTTGGCATCGCTTCACGGCCTTAATTGATTTATTACTGCTGCGCAATCCCGCTATGAAACTCCTCAGCAACCGTTACGGCAAAGCGCGCGTCCGCGTGCTCAAGATTCTGCGCGAGGGCGCGACGCACACGATCAAGGAGGTCGACGTCACCGTGCTTCTCAAAGGCGATTTCGACGGCTCCTACATCGCTGCCGATAACAGCAAAGTCGTCCCCACGGACACGATCAAGAATACGGTCAACGTCCTTTCGAAGGAGCATCTGGGACGGGAGATTCAGCGTTTCGGTCTTTCGTTAGGCCAGCATTTCCTCAAACGCTATGAACAGGTGGCGAGCGCGAGCATCGAGATTTCCGCGAAAAATTGGACGCGCATGCAGATCGATGGCCAACCGCATCCGCACGCCTTTCTCGCCGGGAGCGATGCGAAAAACTGGACGCGTATCGTCTGCACGCGCGACTCAGAGACGATCGAATCCGGCGTCCGCGATCTCCTCATTCTGAAATCCACCGGCTCCGGCTGGGCTGGCTATCCGAAGTGTGAGAACACCACTTTGCCGGAAACGAACGATCGCATTCTCGCGACGTCGTTCGATGCGACCTGGACGTGGTCGAGCGCACCAAAGGATTACGATTCGGCTGACGACAGCATCCTCGCCGCCATGCTCAAGGCCTTCGCGAATAATTTCAGCCCATCCGCCCAGGCGAGCGTTTTCCAAATGGCGGAAGCGGCGCTGCAGGCTTGCCCGGAGATTTCGCGGGTCGAAGCAAAAATGCCTAACAAGCACTACATCTTGATCAATACAAAACCGTTCGGTCTGGAGAATCAGAACGAAATCTTCGTCCCGACCGACGATCCATTTGGCGTGATCGAAGGAACCGTCGTCCGGGAATGATCGACGACCTGCTGGAAGAGTTGCTCCGCGCGCGCAAGGCGCGCACGCCCTGTGTCTTGGCCACGATCGCCGCCACGACCGGTTCTGTCCCACGCGCCGCGGGCTCGAAGATGATTATCTATGTTGATGGGAAAAGCAGTGGCACCATCGGTGGTGGAAAGTTTGAAGCGTTGGTGGTCGAGGAAGCGATTGGAATGTCATGCGCCAAGGAACCCTCGCTCAAGACTTACCCGTTACACGAAGGGCAGCCGGAATCATTCGGCGCGATTTGCGGAGGAGGGGCGACCGTTTTATTCGAGCCGCAGGCTCTCAGCGAAGCGATTCATCTGATCGGCGGCGGCCACTGCTCGCGCGCGATCGGCAAGCTGGCGGTGGAGGCCGGGTTTTTCGTGAACGTGATCGAGGACCGGCCGGAACAACTGGAAGATTGGCCCTCCAGCGTTCAGCAAACCACGACGGTTTCACCGCCCGACTTCATCGCCGGGCATCCGTGGCAAAGCGATGACGCTCTCGTCATGGTGAGTCGTAACCACGAGATCGACCGCGCCGCCCTCGCGGCGGCGGTGGAGCACGCGGGCGCTGCCGGATTCATCGGGATGATCGGGAGCAAACGTAAGGTGCGCATGGTTTTCGACCGACTACGCGAAGGCGGCGCTTCGGACGAGAAGCTCGCACGCGTTTATGCACCTCTGGGACTGGACATCGGCGCCGATTCGCCGGCCGAGATCGCGATTAGCGCACTGGCAGAAATCATCGCGGTCTTGCGCAAGAGGGATGCGGCGCACCTCCGTCTGGCCCTGTAGCCACGTCCCTGTGGGACGTGAGGGAGCATGCTTGGCCCACGGAACATTTCCCTGAAAACGAGCATCGCCAGGACACGTCGCGCAGCGACGTGGCTACACTACTGATGACCGCGCTGCTTCGCCTTCGCCACCCGATGCACCGCCAGCGCGGTGAGAATTCCCGGATCGCCTTCCGCCCACGCGTTATCAATTAATAGCCGGCTGATCCGCCACTTCGCGCCGTCGCGCACGAGTTCGCCCTCATACCGATTCATTAAGAGCGCGTATTCGCTCCCGTGTTTCGGACCGTCCCCGGGCATGAAATGTTGCGACTCCATGTAGGCATGCAGCGTCGCGCTGTCGCCGTTCACTTCCACTTGGAGATTGCTCGGCGTGTGGCTCGTATCCAATGGCCCGATCATCGGGAGCAGCGTCTGCAACAATCCTTCGTGCCCATGCAGAACTGAAAAATCGATCCTAAGCTTGCGCCCCGCCGCGGTGAAATCGAGGACGCAATCCGTGGTGAAAGCAGACGTAAGAGAATCGGGATCGCCGTGATCGAGACCAAACGCGTAACGGAAAAGCGTGTCGGCTATTTCCGAGCGGTCGTAAGCCAGTTGCGCCATCTCGGCCGGGGTCAAATCCATGCTCAGCTTATGGCATTGCGCCTCGTATCAGTAAAGCGGTCAATCCGCGCGACGGTTGACGCGCCGCGTAGCGGGAAATAGCCTCGTGCCATGGCCAATGTCGTCGAACCGCCCACCTCGCCCTCGGAGGGCGGCGTCGCCTCTACCGTGCACTTGCCGATCAATCTCGAAGCCTGGATCGAGAAAAACCGCGAGAACTTCAAACCACCGGTTAGCAATCAATATCTCTACGATGGCCGCGATTTTTTCGTGATGGTGATCAAGGGGCCGAACGCGCGCAACGATTTCCACCTCGTCGATTCGGAAGAGTATTTTTACCAACTCAAAGGCGACATCAAAGTGCGCATCCGCGAAGGCGAAAAGATCGTCGATCACCTCGTGCGCGAGGGAGAAACGTTCTTCATTCCGCCGAATGTTCCGCACGCCCCGGTGCGCCCGCCCGGTACGATCGGCGTCGTCGTCGAGCGCCGCCGCCCGGCGGGCGAGCGCGAGCACGTCATCTTCTATTGCGAGAACTGCGACGCCACGGTCGAAGACATCGATTTCGACTGCGCGGACATCGTGCACGCTTTCAGTCAGGCCATGCTCGATT
>JBDUAH010000070.1:0-9843 GCA_040004745.1 Chthoniobacterales bacterium
CGAGCATGAGCGCGCCCGGCAGGAGATTCACATAAAAAACCATCGGCCAGCCGAAGCTGTCGGTTAAATAACCGCCACGGCCCCTTTCTCTTTCTTCTCTCCATCACGCTCCTCGGAGGATTCGGGCTTTCGATCGGTCGTCTCTTTTTTCGCTGCGCCCTGATCGTCCTCATTGTTGCCCATGGTTCCAGATTTCGCTTTCTTGAGAGAATCGCAAGGAGGAGAGGCGCTGTAATCCTTGCTGCGGGGAAATGTGCCGCGCTGGAAATATTGATCTTGCCGCGCCTTTTCCGCGGGACTACTTCTGGCGGCAGTTCTTTGCGAGTTTTATCAGTGTGAATCGGCGCGAGAAATCCCGTGAATAATCGGGAGCAGTAGCGCTGCTGTAACTGGATACGACTTCCCATTGGCCAATCCCCGGATGCGTTCGGGGGTGAAGGCGGGAAGAAGGTGTGCGCGGTCTTTAGGGGATCGCGCCGTAAGCCAGGAGCCAGAATATTCGTCCGCTTCACCTCATTCGTGCCCCGGCGTGTGCCGACGGCGCGGCAAAACTTCTTCGCAAAAAAGAAGAATGAGAGCTTTGGTCTGGCCGCAAGAAATCCGGCGTCCTCCGCTTCTCAATTAGTGGAGGAAATCATATGTCGGAGTTAAAAATGAGTGCGCTTTGCGGGTGCGTGTTGGTTTTGGCCCTAGCGGGTCTGATGACGGCGAAGGCGCAGGATGCGGTCACCGAAGAAATCGTGGTCAGCGCGACGCGCATGCCGATCCCGGAGATCGAAGCGCCCGCGAGCGTGAGTGTCCTCACGGCGGAGGAACTGGGGGAACACCAGGTGCGCCGCGTGGCTGATGCGCTACGTCAAACGCCGGGCCTCACCGTGGCGCAATCGGGCGCGCCGGGACAGTTGACGTCGGTTTTCACTCGTGGTCTGCGCAGCGAGCACACACAGGTGTTGCTCGACGGCATCCCGGTAAATCAGGGGCTCGCAGGACTGTTCAATTTTGCGGACCTGAACGTCGATGATCTCGATCGCATCGAAGTCGTGCGCGGGCCGCAGAGCACGCTTTATGGACCGCGGGCGCTGGCGGGCGTGATCCAGATCTTCACGAAACGCGGGGTCGGAACGCCGACGGGAGCGGTGAGCGTGGAAGGCGGCTCGTTTGGGACGGCGCGGGAGACGTTCAGCAGTTCTGGCGGCGGGAAGGGCTTTGACTTTTCGATTGGCCTGAGCCGGCTCGATACGGATAACGACCGTCCGAACAATCAATACCGGCTGAGCAGCGGCACCGCGAATTTCGGCTGGTCTCCTAACGAACGGCTGCGGATCGGGAGTTTGTTTACCTATTCGTTGGCCGACACCGGGAACCCGAACACGATCTTCAACCCGAAGCCGCTCGATAACTTCCTGACGGAGCGCTGGCTGATCGGACCGCGGATCGATTTCAAACCGGTCGATTGGTGGAGCCATCAGCTCATCCTTGCCTACGATCACGAGCGGCAGGTGAACGATCCGAACGAGGACGGTTTTGTCGGGGCCACGCGCGCACTCTTCAAACGCTTCACGCTCGATTACCAAAACAATCTCCAGCCCACTTCTTGGCTCACCCTGACCACCGGCGCGTTTTACAGTCACGTGGAGGCAGACCAGGAGCGGCCCTTCGTTCTTTTCGGCGATACGTTGATCAGCGACGAGACGGAGCAGACCTCCGGTTTCGCGCAAGCGAGCGTGACGCCGATGAAGGATTTGCTTCTGGTGGCCGGCGGACGTTTTGATCATTTCAATCAATTCGGCAATATCTGGACCTACCGTTTTGCCGGCAGCTATTTGATCGCTCCAACTGATACGACGGTGCACGCCAGCGTGGCGACTGGTTTCAGTCCGCCGAGCAGTCAGGATAAGATTTTTGGCAATAATTTTGGCCTCCTGCCCGAGAGGAACCTGGGCTGGGACATCGGAGTCGAACAGCGATTTTGGGAGCGGCGTGTTCAACTCGGCTTAACCTATTTTCACAACCGGCTCTCGAATCTGATCGGATTCAACGGGCTCTTTGACACGCTGAACTTGGGCGCGGCCCGAACACAGGGGATTGAAGCTGAAATTCAGATTCGTCCGCTGCCGGGTCTCGTGCTGACCGCGAACTACACTTACCTCGACGCCGAGAAAACATCGTCCGCAGACATCAACCAATTGTCGGGTGCGCGTCTCCCGCGCCGTCCGCGGAACGAAGGCTACGTGTCGGCGACTTATCTGTGGTTCGGGACACTGCGGACGACCGCCGATGCGAAGTTTGTGAATGCGCGTGAGGAATTGAATTTCGGCGGTCCGAATTTCGACATCGAAGATTACGCGATCGTGAATCTGGCGGTGGAGTATGACGTCAATCGTTACTTGACCGTTTTCGGGCGGATCGAAAATCTGACGGACGAACAGTATGCCGAAGTTTTTGGATTTCCGGCGCTGGGGCGCGGAGCGTACGGCGGGGTGCGAGTGGCGTGGTGAATTGGCGGGGCACGGAGCGGTTGTGCTAAGGTGGCTGGCCGCCACTCGCCGCTGATTTATGCCCACAAACGAAACGCTCACTCTGATCGGGATCGGCGTCGGCGCTATCCTTGTTGGATGGTTGTTGACGTGGATCTTCATGCGGCAAAGGCGCGCCCTGGCATTGGCGGACCTCGAGGCGGTTTTGCAGGCGCAGATCTCCGAAATGGCACGATCGCTCGCCACGTCGCAGGAAAAAAACTCGCGTGTGCCCGAGTTAGAGTTGTCGCTGGGAGCAGCCTCGCAGGAGGCGCGAGTCTATCGCGAGCAACAAGCGAAGTCCGGCGTGCGGATCGCGGCGCTGGAGGCGCAACTGGAGGAGGAGCGTCGCACGACCGCGCAAAAGCTCTCTGTGTTGGACGAGGCGCAGACGCGCTTTTCGGATGCTTTCAAAGCGCTCTCAGCCGAAGCGCTACGGCATAACAACACTTCGTTTCTGGAACTGGCGAAATCGACTTTGGAAAGAACTCAGGAAGGTGCGCGTGGTGATCTGGAGAAACGTCAGGGCGCGATCGATGCACTCGTTAAGCCGATGCGCGAGTCGCTCGAAAAAGTGGACGCGAAGATTAACGATCTGGAAAAAGCGCGGACCGGCGCCTACGAAGCCCTAACGACACAAGTGCGCACCCTGGCGGAAACGCAAAATTATCTACGCACCGAGACCGGGAATCTGGTGCGCGCTCTGCGTTCACCAATCGTTCGCGGACGCTGGGGGGAAATCCAACTGCGCCGCGTGGTGGAGCTGGCGGGGATGGTGAATCATTGCGATTTCGTGGAGCAAGCCAGCGTGCAGACGGAGGAGGGAAGGCTGCGCCCAGACATGATCGTGAAACTGCCCGCGGGGAAAACGATCGTGGTGGACGCGAAGGCTTCGCTGAATGCGTATCTCGAAGCCTTGGAGGCGCCCAATGATGAGGCCCGAGTGAATCGTTTGCAGCAACACGCGGTGCAGGTGCGGTCGCACATCGATAAACTCTCGCGGAAGGCTTATTGGGAACAGTTCGAGAGCGCGCCGGATTTTGTGATCCTGTTTTTGCCGGGCGAGATGTTTTTTAGTGCGGCGCTAGAGCGCGATCCGATGTTGATCGAGTTCGGCGCGGAAAAGAAAATCATCCTCGCGACGCCGACCACTTTGATCGCACTCCTGCGCGCGGTCGGCTATGGTTGGCGACAGGAAAAGTTGGCGCAAAACGCGCGCGAGATCAGTCAGCTCGGGAGCGAATTATATAAGCGCTTCGCCGATATGTCGGCTCACTTCGGACGACTGGGGAAGAGCTTGAACGGCTCGGTGGAGGCGTTCAACAAAGTGGCAGGCAATATCGAAAGCCGCGTCCTTGTTACCGCGAGAAAGTTTCGTGATCTCGGAGTGGCGCCGATCGGGATGGAGATTGAGGAATTGCCGCAGGTGGAGCAAATCGCACGCGATCTGCAGGCGCCGGAGTTGCTGCCGGAGTCGGAACGGGAGAACGGTTTTACAGCGTCGGAGACGCTCAAACTCGAAGAAAACAAAGGATCACTATTATGAAGAAAATCGCATTAATCACCGGCGCGAACAAAGGCATCGGACTGGAGACGGCGCGGCAACTGAGTCAGCAAGGCATCACCGTGCTCATCGGCGCGCGCGACGCGGCCAAAGGCGACGAAGCCGTCGCCAAGCTAAAGAAGGAAAACCTCGAGGCACGTGCGATCGAGATCGACGTATCGGACGATGCCAGTATTTGCCAAGCGGCGGAGCAGATCGAGAGGGAGTTCGGCCATCTCGATATTCTGATCAACAATGCCGGCGTGATGCTGGATAGCTACGAAACGAAGATCGCCGACATGCCGATCGAACTCTGGCGAGACACATTCGCGACCAATTTTTTTGGACTCGTAGCGACCACGCAGGCGTTCCTGCCTTTGCTGGCCAAGAGCGAGGCGGGCCGGATCGTGAATCTTTCGAGTATTCTCGGATCGATCACCTATCACGCGACGCCGGGCTCGCCGGTCTACGATGCAAAAGTACCGGCCTACGACGTTTCGAAGTCCGCAGTGAACGCATACACGGTCCATCTCGCGCATGAGTTGAAGGACACGAAGATCAAGGTGAATGCAGCGCATCCAGGATGGGTGAAAACAGAGATGGGCGGGAAAGAGGCACCGATGGAATTGGAGGATGGCGCAAAGACCAGCGTGGCGCTGGCAACGCTGGACGACAGCGGACCGAGCGGAAGTTTCGTCCACATGGGCCAACCGCTCCCCTGGTAGTTCCGCGCTCGCGGATTTGGCAAATTCTCGGATGGCGATTGCTTATTTGACGCGGAGAAGCCTTCGACGGAAAACTCAGCCGCGGAGCCACCGATTACGAAAGGGCGGCACCCATCACGACCAGAATATGGGTGCGCAAGCCGGCCGCCTTGTGGCGCGCTCACGTTGGAAACCGACGATCACGCCTAGAAGCATGGCCGCGAGGGAGGCGGATGCATCATCTGGGCGTGACGATCACAACACTTCGTCCCACTTCGTTTTATCCTTGAGCATGATCTCGCGGAGTAGGCGGATGGGTGGCATGCCGTGCTTCAGCATTTCGTCGTGGAATTTCTTCAGCGAAAATTTGTCGCCTTCCTGTGCTTTGTAGTCTTCGCGCAATTTCAGGATCTGCAATTTGCCTAACGTGTAGTTCAGATAGCCGGGATCGAAGGTGCCGCGCATCGCTTCCTGGCGGGCAGGCTTTTCTTCGTAGTAGCAGTTGTCCACGAAGAATTTTGTCGCTTCGTCCACGGTCATGCCCTGCGTGTGCATCTTGATCGAGGCGACGAGCCGGCACAGACGGAGGAGCGCTTCGTCGGATTGGGCGAGGCGATATTTGGCGGCCCGTTTGATTTCTTCTTCGGTCGGGGAGTCGCCCTTGGGTTGGCCGAAGCCTTCATCGAGCATCATTTTTTCGGTGTAATGGGCCCAGCCTTCGATGAAGGCGTAGCTGCCGAAAATCTTGGCGACGCGCGAGGCTTCAGAAGCGTTGAGATGGAGGAACTGAACGTAATGGCCGGGATAGCATTCGTGGATGGAAACGACATCGGTGGTGAAATAATTGAAGGCGGAGAGCCATTCTTCTTTTTGCTCCGGCGGCCATTCCGGCTCGGTCGGGGTGACGTAGTAGTAGGCTTCCGTAGCCTTCTTCTCGAACGGGCCCGGCGTGTCCATGGACGCGAACGATGTGGCGCGCGCGAATTGCGGGGTCTCCTTCACCTCGGCTTTGACCTTCGAGGGTAGGCTGATGATCTCGCGATCAACCAGGAACTTCCGGATGGCATCGAGGTTTTTCGCGGTCTCGGGAATCAGGGTTTCAGGGGTGGGGTGTTCTTTCTGGACGTCTTTGAAGACTTCGATCGGCGGTTTGTCCGGATTGATGATCTTCGCGGCTTCCACAAAGGCGTCCTGTTCACGCTTTAATTCGGCGAGACCGATCTCCAATACCCTGGCGGGCGGCAGATCTACCAACTCCGTCTGGGCGAGCATGCGCTGATATTTTTCCTCGCCCAACGCCCAGTTCCCGGTCGCTTTGGGCAGCTTATCTTTTTCCAGCCAATTGGCGTAATCGATCAGCGCCATGGAGGCCTTGCGATTCGACAGTTGGAAAGCGCCGCTGAGCCGCTCGTCTTTCAAATCTTTGAGCGCGGCGACCAGATCTTTTTTCAAGAAATCCGCGGCGCCGCGCGCGATCTGGATGGCCAGTTCGACATATGGCTTCGGCATCTCTGGCGTCAGGTTTGTCTTCGCCGCGATGACGATATTCGGCGTCTGGTTTTCGATCGTGATGATGTTGCGGACGCGATCTTCGAGCGACGCGAAGTTGCGCTTAATGTAAACGCTTACGTCGAGCACCTGCGCGTAGGTCATCGGGTTGTTCTCGTATGCGCCCATGTCCTGAATGGTGAAGAGGTCCTTTTCGATCGCGGCCTGGAGGATGCGCAGATCGATGGCTGAAGCGGGCTTCATTTTCTCCATCTCGAATTTCTTCAAGCGTTCGTCGAAGCGATGGAGACGCGAAAGTTCGGCGTCGATCGCGAGCCGCGTGAAGTCGCTGATGCGCCCGTCGTATTCGTGAATGCCTAACGAGGTGGCGTCGAGTGGGTGCGCGGCGAGCCAGCCTTTGACATATTCTTCGGCGACCTTTTTGAACTCCGCGTCCTGTTTCTCGTCGTCGTCGGCGGCGAGGGTGGCGGGAAGCTGGAGGCAAAGAAGCGCGAAGACGACGACGAGAAGAAATTTCATAGCGGAGGGCCAGAAGCGAGAGCGCGAACCTAGCGAAGGGTTTGCCCGTTGCCAAAAAATTCCCACTGGGCGATGCTCGGTGCTGTTTCCGTTTCCACTATCCGATGAAGCGTCATCTCCTAATTAGCACTGTTGCGATTGCCGTTTTTCTTGGGGTATTCCTCGGTTTCCGAAGCTATTCTGCGAAGGCGGCGGGGCAGGAAGAGGATACTGGTTACGCGCAGATTTCAGTCTTCGCGCGTGCTGTTCAGCTGATCCGGCAGGATTACGTGGATGGGCAGAAGATCAGCTATCACGATCTGATTTACGCGGCCATGAAGGGCATGCTGGCGTCGCTGGATCCGCACAGCCAGTTCATGGATCCGGATGACTTCAAGGACATGCAGGACGATACGCGGAGCCGGTTCAACGGGCTCGGGATCGAGGTCTCGGTGAAGAGCGGACTGCTCACCGTGATTACGCCGATGGAGGATACGCCGGCGGCAAAGGCGGGCATTTTGTCGGGCGATCAAATTCTGCGGATCAACGGGAATTCGACGGAAAAAATGGAACTGCAGGATGCGGTGAACGTTCTTCGCGGCGTGCCCGGCCAGAAGGTGACGCTAACGATCTTGCGGCCGACGACGAAGGAGATCAAAGATTACGAACTGGAGCGGGCGGAGATCAAAGTGCAGAGCGTGAAAGGGGCGCGGTTGCTCGATAGTGATCTGACGGGCGCGTTCAAAATCGGCTACGTGCGGCTGATCCAATTCAACGAACCGACGGCGAATGAACTGGAGAAGGCGCTCGACGAATTACAGAAGCAGGGGATGCGGGCGCTGATTTTGGATTTGCGCAATAATCCGGGCGGACTGTTGAATAGTGCGGTGGATGTTTGCGCGCAGTTTGTTCCCCCGGGAACTATGGTGGTTTCCACGCAAGGCCGCGCCGCTTCGCAGCAGAGCGAGTATACGACTTCGAGCACGTCGAAGCAGCGGCCGCGTTTTCCGATGACGGTGCTGGTGAACGAAGGCAGCGCAAGCGGGGCGGAGATCGTGGCGGGCGCGTTGAAGGATTTGAACCGCGCCATTCTTGTGGGCGAAACCACTTTTGGAAAAGGCTCCGTGCAGAATGTGATGCAGTTACCAGATGGATCGGCCCTACGCATTACGACGGCGAAATATTACACCCCGAGCAAACAGGTGATTCACGCGCAGGGTGTGACGCCAAATATCCGCGTGCCGCTGACGGCCGACCAGGAGCGCGCGCTCTTCTCCGCCCGCAGCAGTGACAACTTGAAACCGGAAGAGGAGAAGGCGCTAATCAAGACGAAGGACACGCAAATGATGCGCGCGATCGATGCACTCAAGGGTGTGATGATTTACGCGGCAGAGGCTTCGCCGAAGGTTGAGGCGGTAAAGAAGTAGCGGGGATGGAGGGTACGCTCCTGGCGTTGCCTTGGTCGCGGCAATGACGGAGCGTTGCCCTCCATGAGCACTATTCTCGCGCTGGAGACTTCCTGCGATGAGACGGCGGTCGCTATCTTGCGCGGTCGCGAATTGCTCGCGAGCGAAGTCGCTTCGCAAACGGAACTGCACGAGCAATACGGGGGCGTGGTGCCAGAAGTGGCTTCCCGCAACCATCTCGTGCAAGCGCCGCATTTGTTAGGCGCGGCGGTGCGAAAGGCAGGCGTCGCGCTGTCGGATGTGGATGTGTTTGCTGCGACCGCGGGGCCGGGATTGGCCACATCGCTCATGATTGGGGCGTCGGTCGCGAAGGGATTGGCCCTTGGTTTCGACAAACCTTATCTGGCCGTGAATCATTTGGAGGGGCATCTGCTCTCGCCTTTTTTTGGAGCGGAAAGTGGCGTCGCGCCGAATGTCGCGTTGATCGTGAGCGGTGGACACACCCTGCTCGTGGAAGCTCACGGGGTGCACGATTATCGTATCCTCGGCCGGACGGTGGACGACGCGGCGGGCGAAGCCTTCGATAAGGTGGCAAAACTGCTGGGACTGGCGTATCCCGGCGGTCCTGAGATTGAGCTGCGGGCGAGAGATGGCGATCGAAAGCGGTTCGCTTTTCCGCGGAGCATGCTCGGCTCAGGCGACCACAATTTCAGCTTCAGTGGATTGAAGACCGCGGTACGGTATTTGTTGCCGAAGGTGTCGTTAGACGAGCGGAGCGTGAACGATATTTGTGCGTCGTTTCAAGCAGCGGCGATCGACGTTTTGGTGCGCAAGACGATTCGCGCGACAGTGGAGACTGGTGTTCCGCTCGTCACGCTGAGCGGAGGTGTTAGTTGCAATCGTGCTCTGCGGACACAGATGGAAAGGGCCTGCCACACGGCCGGACTCGAGTTTCTCGCGGCAGCGCCTTCGCTCTCGACCGATAACGCAGTCATGATCGCGTTCGCCGCGGCGCTGCGATTTGAGGCCGGCTTCGTCTCGAATGTCGCGGATGAGATTGATCCGAATCTGACGCTGGTTTCTCAGTAATCGCGTTGGAGGAGATAATTCGCGAGGCCGCGCAGGGTGTCAGCTTTTTTTCCGAAAATTTCAAGAGCGGCGTGTGCTTGATTCGTTAGTCGCTTTGCCTCGACGCGGGATTTTTCCAATCCGATCACGGCAGGGTAGGTGGCCTTTTGCGAGGCCACATCTTTGCCGGCGCTTTTGCCCAGCTTTTCGCTGGTTTGCGTAACGTCGAGAATGTCGTCGATGACTTGAAAGGCGAGGCCGAGGGAGTGCCCAAACTTTGTCATGGCCGCGAGCTGCGGCGCGGTGGCGTTGGCGCTCATCGCGCCCAGGCGCATTGTGGTGGTGAGGAGCGCGGCCGTTTTATTTTCGTGGATGTAACGCAGTTGTGCGCGGGTCGCGGGCCGGCCTTCCCCTTCAAGATCGGCAACCTGTCCCGCGATAAGCTTGCGGCTGCCGGCTCCAGTGGCCAGTTCGGTAATGATTTCGCGAAGATCGTACCTCTGGGTTCGCTTTGTGGTTGAGGCGATTTCGAAGGAGATGGTCAGCAACGCGTCGCCGGCCAGAATCGCAATGCCGTCGCCGAAGACTTTGTGGCAAGT
>JBDUAH010000319.1:0-2919 GCA_040004745.1 Chthoniobacterales bacterium
TGAAGCCGACTTGGACGCGCGCGTTCTCATGTTTAGAGTCGCGACTCCATGAAGCCCGACCAACTTGGCCAATTGCTCCTCACTGGCGTGCCCGGAACGGAACTCGATGCCGCCGCCGCCGCTCTCTTTCGTAAAGTGCAACCGGGGGGCTACATCCTCTTTGGTCGCAACATTACGAGCGCTATGCAGTTGCGGAAACTGATCGATGATCTTCGCGATCTCAGCGACGTGGAGCCGATCATCACGATCGACCAAGAGGGCGGTCGCGTCTCGCGTCTGCGCCTGATCGGGAACGAACCGCCCAATGCGCAACAGCTTCGCGAAAAAGATGATCTCGCGCTGGTGGAAGAGCACGGTCGGATCACCGGCCAACTTCTCCGCTTGTTTGGTTTCAATCTCGATCTCTGTCCCGTTCTCGACATTTCCTTCGATGACGATGCCGACAACTCTCTTCGTGGTCGCTGTTACGGGACGGATGTCGCCCAAGTCGCGCGGCTGGCCGGCGCGTTTAACGAGTCTTTACGCGAGGAAGGGATCACCAGCTGCGGTAAACATTTCCCCGGTTACTCCGCCGCGGGAGTGGATGCGCATCACGACCTTCCGCGGATAGATCGCTCGGTTGAGGAGTTGGAAGGAAACGAACTGGCGGTTTTTCGTCAATTCGCGGCCCATGTGGACAGCATGATGATCTGCCATGGTTGGTATCCCTGCTTCGAAAAGGAGAAGCTACCCGCCTCATTTTCTCGCCGCATCGTCACGGAGCTGCTGCGCCACGGAATGCAATTCGAAGGCCTGATCATGACCGACGATCTGGACATGGGCGCGATCTATAACGAATACAGCCTCGACGAAACGATCCGTCGCGCACTTAATGCCGGAAATGACCTCGCGATGATTTGCCATCGCGTGGATGCGATTGACCAGGCACGTTCAGCCATCTCAGCGGTTGCCGCTGCGGAGGTCGAGCGAGCGCTCGAAAACGTGGCCAACTTCAAAAAGAAGATGTCGCCACCGGAAATCTTCTCGGAGGAAGCCTTCCGAGAACTCGACGATGAAATATGGCATTTGCGGGTGGCCGTTCTAGGCGCGGAGCGGGCGGCGGAACGCAGCGCGGAAGACGGAAAACGCTCTCCCGTTGAGACGTATTAAGGCGCCCCACGAGCGTAATTGACGACCCTCCGCGCAGCCCATAACCTTCGGGCTCGTGCAACCAGAACTGGAGCAGCTTCTCATCCTGCAGAATCGCGATCAGAAGATTCGGCAAATTCAGTTGGAGCTTAAAACGGCGCCCCAGCAACGGGCGCAATTAGAGACGCACCTCGCCGCGAGCGCCGCTGGATTGGAAGCCGCGAAGCTGAAGGCCAAGCAACTCGAGGTGGAGCGGAAGAAAATGGAACTCGATGTCGGCACTCGCACCGAGAGCATCAATCGTCTCAAGACCCAACAGTATGAGACGCGGAAGAATGAAGAGTTCCGCGCTATGGGAAATGAGATTGAGCGTTACGAGAAGGAGATCGTCGGAATCGAGGATCAGGAACTCGAACTGATGGACCGCGCGGACAAACTAAAAGCAGAAGTGGCGATCGAGGAGAAAAAACTGACGGTCGAACGCGATTCCGTGGCCCGACAACTCGCGGATTTGGAGGCGAAAAGCAAAGCCCTGGAAGAGCAACTCGGGATCCTTTCAAACGAGCGCTCTGAGATCGCCAGCCGGATCGATGAAGATGTCCTCGATCGTTTTGAACGCTTATTTGCAAGCAAAGGAAACGCCGCCGTGGTCGCGCTCGAGCACGAAGTTTGCACCGGCTGTCACATGAAAATCACCGCGCAGACAGCGCATCGGGTCAAGAGCGGTCGCGAGATCGTGAGCTGCGAGCAGTGTGGACGGATTCTATATTCGGCCGAGTGATGCGCTGCCTTCCGCCACCGGCGACTGCGGCGGTCCGAGGACGGTTTGGAAATCCTAACCACTCGTCCCCGTGCTAGAGCGCGCTCGTCAGGAACTTCGTTCGCTCTTCGATCAGCCATACCGGCGTGCCTTTCGCAATCTGCGCAACCTGCCCCGCCGCGAATACGCCACGATCGTGGACGTGGGGGCGAATCGCGGTGCTTTTACGGATGCATTTCTGCTCGTCCACCGCCCGCAGCGAATCGTCCTGGTCGAGGCCATCGCGGCGCTGGCGGAAAAGTTGGAGGCGCGCTATGGCGCGGGCCCGGGAGTTTCCGTCGTCTCCGCGGCCCTCTCAGATCAAAGCGGAACGGCTCCCTTCGAACTCAATCGTTCAGAAGGCTCCAGTTCCCTCCTCCCGATCGATCCGCGCAACGCGGATTGGTTCGGGCTTGATTTGCGCGTAGTGCGCACGCTGCAGGTGCGGACCGTGACGCTGCCCGAACTGATGCAGGAGGAAAACCTGACGTCGATTGATTTGCTCAAACTGGATGTGCAAGGGGCGGAGCGATTCGTGCTCACCGGCGGCGCGGCCGTGCTCGATCGCGTCGGCGTCATCTACACCGAAGTTTTTTTCGAGCCGCTCTACGAAGGCGCCTGGCTCTTCGGTGAATTGACCGAATTCCTGACTGCTCACCGCTTCAAACTCTGCGGTCTGTCCAACATCGTGCACGCGGTCGACAATGGAGACCTCCTGCAAGCGAACGCGACCTTTCGCCGCATTTAGACGTTGAAACGGAACTCAACCACGTCGCCATCCTTGACGACGTATTCCTTGCCTTCGATCCGCAGTTTACCCGCCTCGCGCGCCTTGGCGGATGAGCCTAACGAAACCAAATCGTCGAAGTGCACGATCTCGGCCGCGATAAAGCCGCGCTCGAAATCGGAGTGGATCACGCCGGCCGCGGCCGGGGCTTTGTCCCCCTCGCGGATCGTCCAGGCGCGGGTTTCTTTTTCGCCCGTGGTCAGGT
>JBDUAH010000320.1:0-2909 GCA_040004745.1 Chthoniobacterales bacterium
ATGGGCCCGGTGAATCTCGATGCGGTGCATGAGTATGACGAGCTTGAGGAGCGCCATACTTTCCTCGAAACGCAGAACAACGATCTCACGGCATCGCGCAAGGAATTGCTCGGCGTGATCTCGAAAATCAATGAGACGACGCAGATCCTTTTCGCCGAGACCTTCGCGCAGGTGCGGGTGAACTTCCGCGAGATGTTCGCCGAACTCTTCGGCGGTGGACGCGCGGACTTGTCGTTAGTCGACGAAAGCGATCCGCTCAACTGCGGCATCGACATCATGGCCAAGCCGCCGGGCAAACAACTGCAAACGGTGTCGCTCCTTTCTGGCGGCGAACGTACCATGACAGCGGTCGCGCTCCTCTTCGCCATCTACATGGTACGTCCTAGTCCGTTCTGCATCCTGGACGAAATGGACGCGCCGCTCGACGAATCGAACATTAATCGCTTCATCAAGATGCTCGATCGTTTCATCGGCCAAAGTCAGTTCATCATCATCACGCACAACAAACGCACGATCGCGAAAGCCGACGTGCTTTACGGCGTCACGATGGCGGAGCGAGGCGTGAGCAGATTGGTCGGAATGCGAATGGCCCCCGAAAAGGGCGCGGATGGCGAACTGAAAGCCGCCTCGCGAAAAACGGCCGATGCGCCCCAGTTCCCGAGCGAAGGCGCGGAGCATGGAGTCGCATTGGCGCTGAGCCACTAGGAGCAGGACCGCCCCGCTCGTCGAATCACATCGCTGGCGAGACGCCCGCGACCCGTGCAGCCGGGACGGCCTGGTGCCAAAACCATTTGCCGCATCCTAGCGTTGCTGCCAAAATCGACGGATGCTTCAAACGGCGGAATGCGGCGCAACCAAGGAATCGAAAGCGCCTCCGCACGAGCGGTATTTGGAAGCGTTCCGCTGGATGCTGCAAACTCGGATTTTCGAGGAAAAACTGACCGCGCTTTATCGCGGCGGCATGATTACTGGAGGCGTCTACGTAGGACGCGGACAGGAAGCCGTGAGCACGGCTTGCGGATTGTTTTTGCAGAAGGGCGATGTCTTTGGGCCGCTGATTCGGGACCAAGCCGGACGCGCGGCTGGTGGAGAACCGTTATTAAATGTGACGCGCACATACCTTGGCTCCCGGCAAGGACCAATGCGCGGTCGCGATGGCAACATTCACCGCGGTTGCGCCGAGGCTGGGCAACTGGCCATGATCAGTCATCTCGGTTCACTGATCCCGGTCGTGGTCGGCAAGCTGATGGCGAAGCGGATGAAGGGTGAGAAGAATTTTATCGGTCTAACGACCATCGGGGAGGGCGGCATGCAGACCGGCGCCACCCATGAAGGCATGAACATTGCCGCGGTCGAGAAAGTGCCGTTTGTGCTCGTGGCTTCGAACAATCACTTCGCCTATTCCACCCCGAACGATCGGCAATTTGCCTGCGCGCAATTGGTCGATCGGGCGAAGGCTTACGGTTATGACGGCCATGCCGTCGACGGCACCAACCTTGCGGCATGTCTGGATGTCATCGGCGGAGCCGTGGAGCGTGCGCGCAATGGAGGCCCACCCCAGTTGGTCGTTGCTTCTTTGCTCCGCCTCGCCGGCCACGGTGAACACGACGATGCCAGTTACGTCCCGCCGGAAATGAAGAAGGAGCCGTGGGCGCAGGATTGCGTGCCCGCGACCGAAAAGCTAATCGTCGCAAACGGCTGGCTCGACGCCGACACTCTGAAGGAATGGCGCGTGGAGATTTCCGCCGAAGTAGAGAAGGCGGTCGAGACGGCGCAGCATGAAGCGGGGCCCGTCGGGAGTGAGGAAGATTGGTGCGCGATCTCCGCGCGCGAACTGGTGGACCAAGTCTCGTGAGCGTCACCTATCTCGAGGCGATCCGTGAAGCGCAGGCGCATCTCTTGCGCGAGGACGATCGCGTTTATCTCTACGGTCAGGACATCGCCGGAAAATTCGGGGGCGCTTTCAAAGCGACCAAAGGCTTGGCCGAGAAGTTTCCTGGCCGAGTCCTGAACACGCCGATCAGTGAAGATGCAATGGTTGGCACTGCGATTGGCGCGGCGATGGAAGGCATGCGGCCGATCGTGGAGATGCAATTCGCCGATTTCTCGAGCGTGGCGTTGAACCAGATTCTAAATAACGCCGGCACCCAATACTGGCGCACGCAGCAGCCCTGCCCGATCACGGTTCGCCTCCCGAGCGGCGGTACGAAGGGCAGCGGGCCATTCCATAGCCAGAGCATGGAGGGGATCTACTCGCATTATCCGGGGCTAGTGGTGATGACGCCGGCCACGGTGGAAGATGCCTACACGATGTTGATCGACGCGGTCGCGATCAACGACCCAGTGATTTACTGCGAGCACAAGTATCTTTACTACCACCTCAAGGCCGACGCCTTGCCGAAGGAATCGCTCCCGATTGGGAAGGCTCGAATCGTTAGACCGGGCCGCGATCTCAGCATCGTGACCAACAGCGCGATGGTGCATGAAGCGCTCGCGGTGGCGCAGCAATTAAGCGGCGAAGGAATTGAAATTGAAGTCGTCGATCTGCGCACCGTCAAGCCGCTCGACACGGCCACCGTGCTCGCGTCCGTCGCGCGCACCGGCCGCTTGCTCTGCGTAGGCGAGGCTTTCCCGTGGGGCGGCGTGACGGCGGAGGTGATCGCGCGCGTCACGACGGAAGGCTTTCACTTGTTAGACGCCGCGCCTGCGCGACTCAACGCCAAGGACACGCCGATTCCCTATCATCCGAATCTGTGGGAGACGCACCGACCCAACGCCAAGGCGATTACCGCAAAAGTTCGCCAGATTCTCGCCGAGTAACTTCATTATGCCGAAAGTTCCAATCACCATGCCCCAGCTCGGCGAATCGATGGCCGAAGCCACCATCGTCGCGATCAACGTCAAGGCGG
>JBDUAH010000321.1:0-2909 GCA_040004745.1 Chthoniobacterales bacterium
CATTGGCAATCGTCAAACCAGAAATCGTCGCCGAGACCGCCGAACCCTGGGTGGCAAAGACTTGCCGCGCATTGTTCCCTGTGATGGTGAGTTGATCGGCGCCCGGCCCCCGGATCGTGACGTCGCTCGTGATCCTGAGCGCCGCGCTCGTCAGGCTGATGGTGCAGGGACAGCCCGTGAGATTGAAATCAATCGTGTCGCCGTCCATCGCGCTGGTGAGAGCGGCTCGGAGCGAACCGGCCCCGGCGTCGTTGATATTGGTGACCGTGATGGTCGCCGCGAACCCGATCGTGGCCAAGCTCAGAAACACCAGCGCACTGCCGAGAACCCTGAACACTCTGCTTTTCATAAGACCCTCCCTTAAACTCCGAGTTGCATGGATGCGCGATGGAACGCGGGTGAAACAGCCTTGCGATATCTTCATACCCGACAAAATACCGGAGCGGAGCCTGCGCCCGCTATCCGTAGCCTTACTGATTTTTCTACGTAGTGGTACGGAGGCGCCGTTTGTCTGTGCGGTTGCGGAAGGAGCGCCCGGCTCTAACTTCCACGACCATGACTGCGACCGCGGCGATCCATCCGAACCTCACCATGCGCGAACTGCTCAAGCAGTTTCCCGGCGCACAGCGCGCGATGTTTCGGAAGTATCATATCGGCGGCTGCAGCAGTTGCGGGTTTAGCCCTGACGAGACGCTCGCCGGGGTTTGCGCGAGGAATGAGAACGTCGATGTCGAGGAAGCCATTGAGCATATTATCGACAGCGACCAGGCTGAGCGTGCGATGCAGATTGAGCCAAGGGAACTCGCGGACCGGCTCGCCGCGGGCGAAAAGACCAATCTCCTCGATGTTCGCACGCGCGAAGAATGGGAGTCGGTTAAATTGCCGGGCTCACATCTCTTCACTCAGGAGTTGATGCAGAAAATTCTCGCCGATTGGTCACGGAACGATCTTGTCGTTGTTTACGATCACCAGGGCACGCGTAGCATGGACGCCGCCGCTTATTTTCAAGGGCATAAGTTTGAAAACGTGAAGAGCCTGCGCGGCGGGATCGATGCCTACAGCGCTGAAGTGGATTCGTCGGTGCCGCGATATCACTTGGAGCAGGCATGAGCACAGACCAAGACCTCGAGGCGCGAATCGAAGCCGCGGTGAAGAATCCGCGCAACCTTGGCGAGATGGAGAACGCGGATGCAGTCGGCACCGTCGGCAGTCCCGATTGCGGCGACATGCTGCGGATGTGGATCAAGTTTAAGGAAGAGGACGGCCGCAAGATCATCGATCGCGCGACTTTTCAGTCCTTCGGCTGTCAGACGGCCATCGCGGTCGCCAGCGTGGCAACGGAGTTGCTCGCGGGCAAAACGCTCGACGAAGCAAAAGCAATGTCGGGCGCCGATTTGTCGGCTCCGCTCGGCGCCTTGCCACCGGTGCGAATTCACTGCGCGCAGCTGGTCGAAGGTGCCTTGCGGAACGCGCTCGAAGGCGGCCAGGCGGCGGCAATCCAGCCGTCGTCTCCGACTGAGAAAAAATCCCCCACCCTTTTCGATCAGCTTTCCGCCGGCACCGGTGGGAAGGTCAAGGTTGTTCTCAACCATTAGGACTAGAGAGCGCCTCTGCCTACGCGTGGGATGACAACCGGTCCATCGTGATCGATAAGTAACGCAGGCAGGATGCCCATTTTACCATGCACGAAAATACTGAATTCACTTTGAGCCGCGACCTGGAGGCAATCCAGATCCCGAGTGGCAACAAGACCACGCTCCCGTCCGGAACGACCGGCGTCATCACGCAGACGCTCGGCGGCAGCTACACCATCGCGACCTATCAAGGCTTGTCCCGTGTCGCGGAGAAGGACTTGGACGCCCTTGGAATCGACAAACCGCAACCGACCAACGGAGCGGAGCCGTCCGCTCCATCTTCGACCGGTACCGTGGGCGAAGTGGACGACAAGGCGGTTTGGGACCAACTGCGCCAGTGCTACGATCCCGAAATTCCTGTCAACATTGTTGACCTCGGTCTGGTCTACGATTGCCAGCTCCAGAAAAGCGAAAACGGCGGCACAAAAGTGGAAGTGAAAATGACGCTCACGGCGCCTGGCTGCGGCATGGGTCCGGCGATCGCGCACGATGCGCAGAGCAAAATAATGAGCATCGAGGGCGTGGACGAAGCGCAAGTCGATCTGGTGTGGGACCCACCTTGGAATCAGAACATGATCAGCGAGGCCGGCCGGATGAAGCTGGGGATGGTCTAACGCTTAGGCCCGGTTACAACCGATCCGTCTGGTCACCACCGGACTGCTTTCTGCGCGCCGCGTAACGCGGCTTAAACAATTCCGCCGCGCAACTCGCTATGTTTCCCTGCGAGCAACTCTTGCACGAGCGCGTAACCGCGCGCGTCGGCATTCTTCGAAGTGCCGGCGAAATGCGCGTCGATGCGCGACTTCGCCGAGGCGCAGAAGTAATTCGCGACCGCTAGGATTTCATCGGCGGGTTTGCCCGAGCCGATCAAATGTTGCGCGTAGGAGCAGGTGGCATTCATGGCGAAAATCTCCGTCGCCACGCCGACGTAGCGCGAAAGCAGGAGCTGTTCGCGGTCGAGCTTTGGCCCGAAGCGCATCATGGAATGGAACAATCCGCGCGCCAATTTCTTGCTCGTCTTTGCTCCATACTTAACGTGCGGGCGCAGCTGCTGGTGCAGCTTGCTCAGGTCGCCAGCGTTCGCCTTGGTGTATTGCCGCGGATACCAACGCGAATAGAAAGAGCCAGAGCCGAACATCGACTTCACGCGGCTCATCATCGGCAGCGTGGTGTTGAAAATCGCGCCGCCGACTTTCAAATGCGGATCGAGCGCTTCCCGGGCAATGAAGAGGCGCATGATTTCGCTCGAGCCTTCGAAAATGGTGTTGATGCGGC
>JBDUAH010000002.1:0-30758 GCA_040004745.1 Chthoniobacterales bacterium
CGCAACCTCCGCCGTGACAGGGCGGCGCTCTAACCAATTGAGCTAAGACTCCTCCTGGAAAAAGGAAGAGCAGGGTAGGTCGCACCCTACATTGCTTCAACCACTTTTTGGTCAAAGAGCGGCGCCGCCTCGCGCGGCACGCCGTATCTTCGGCGACGGCGGCAGGCCGCGGGCGGGCCTCATAGGAAAACGTCCGGTTATGCAGCCGATTCCCGACGCACTCTGACGCGAATCCGCGACTGCGCCGTCCGCGTATTACCCAGAGCCGCGTTTGCGCAGCGCCGTAGGCAAAATTATGCTTCGTCGCGGCGTGGCCGAGTGGCCGCCTCCTAAATGACCGATCAAACCGACGATCTCGAAAAATTCGGCGCCGTCACGGGCCGGGAAGGATTGAGTGTGCTGCAAGCGTTCGATCGCTTCGTGGCTCTGGTCGAGCCGCGCGATCCACTGCGGAGCGATCTCCTCGCCTTGCGCGAGGGCATCGCCGATCAGGAGGAGATGATCAGCGACGCGCGCGGCATGATCGAGAAACTGGAGGAAGTGATCAAGAAGGTCACGTCGCCCGCGAATCGGATCGGGACGTTTCTCGGCAGTCCCGCTCGTAACACCGCGCAAATCGTCGTGGGTGGTTCGGATTATTTTTGCAACGTCGATCCCCGGATCGATCTCGAAGAACTGAAAAAAGGCACGCGCGTTTTGGTGAACGAAGCCTACGTCATCGTCGGCGATCTCGGTTTCGAAACGGCGGGCCCGGTCACGAAAATCACCGGAGTTCTGGGCAGCGATCGTCTCCGCGTCGGCGGCGAACATGGTGCGCAATCGACCATCCTCGAACGCTCCGCCCCACTGCGCGAAACGACTTTGAAGACAGGCGATGAAGTGCGCGTCGATTCCGGTTATCGCATCGCCTTGGAGATGCTGGCGCGTCCGGAGTCGCGCGAGCATTATCTCGAGACCGTGCCGGAGCTACCCTGGGAAAAAGTGGGCGGTCAGGACGAAGCTTTGCAAGCGATCCGGGACGCGATCGAGCTGCCTCTTCTGCACGAGGAACTGTTTGCGAAATTTCACCACGCCACGCCCAAGGGCTTTTTACTTTACGGTCCCCCGGGCTGCGGGAAAACGCTTATCGGGAAGGCGACTGCCTACAATCTCACGCGTCAACTGTGCGAGAAAACGGGCGAGGAAATGAAGGAATACTTCATGCACGTGAAGGGCCCGGAAATTCTCAACATGTGGGTGGGCGAATCCGAGCGCATCGTGCGCGACATCTTTGCCACCGCGCGCGAGAAACGACGCGAGGGCTATATGCCTTTCCTTTTCATCGACGAAGCGGAAAGCATTCTCGGCACGCGACGCGCCTCGCGGCATTCGAGCATCCTCTCCACCCTGGTGCCAATGTTCTGCTCGGAGATGGACGGCATCGATTCGTTAGGCGAGGTCGTCATCATCCTGGCCTCAAATCGCGCCGACTTGATCGATCCGGCGATTCTGCGACCCGGCCGAATCGATCGGAAGATCAAAGTCCAGCGTCCGAATCGTGCGGGCGCGCGCGAGATCTACCACATCTATCTCACCGACGACCTGCCCTACGACGGCGCGCTCCCGAAAGAATCCCGTCAGATGGGGGCGGCGATCGATCAGCTCATCGAGCGCTTATTGGAGAAGCAGTTCGCCCGGCACGAGGAAAATAAATTCCTCGAGATCACCTTGCGCAGCGGTCGCAAAGAAACCGTCTATCGGAGCGACTTGCTGAGCGGCGCGATCATCGCCTCAATCGTCGAACGCGCCAAGGCGAGAGCGATCAAACGCGCTATTGCCGGGCCGCAGGAGAATCACGGCATCAGCGAAAGCGATCTGCAGGCCGCGTTTAACGCCGAATTCTCCGAGAACGACATCTTCCCGCCCACCGATATGGCGGAAGACTGGTTTAAGCTGATCGACTACGATCCGGAAAACGTAGTCAAGATCGCGCCGGCACGCGCCTCGGCCTTCAAGTCCCTCCCGTCTTCCGGCGTGATTTGAAACTCCCCGCGTCGGCGAAGCGGCAGGATAGGAAGCTGGGCACTTAAGTCTGTGATGTGGGACGGCGGAGGCAAAGATGGAGCGTGGCGAAATCCATTGATCGCGGCGACTTTGAAAAAGGCGTGGCGCAGCCTGCCAAGCCCCCGGGCGCAGCGACGCGGCGGATTAGACCGTGCGCTACGCCGGGACTTTTTGCAGTGTCGGCTACTTCCCTTTCCGGGCAGCGGCTGTTTGGGTCGGCGCCGGCTCGGGGGCCATAATCTGGGTCCCGGATTGGGCTTTCACCGTGCTGACATCGGAGCTGTTGATGGCGCCGTTCGCATTAACATCAAGACGGAAGTTCGCGCTGGTGGCGGACTGGCCGGATTGCGCCTTTACCTGACTCACGTCGCTGCCGTTGGTCATGGCATTATTCGTGGTGTCGCCGACGAGGAGCTTGAAGCTGTGGACTGCGTTCTTGAGCGTGGCGTTTCCTCCGTTGGGTGCTCCGGCGTTGTTATTGTGCACGGGTAGGCCATCGAAGGCGATGAGGTGCGCTCGGCCGTTCGGCACGCCGGGGGCGAGATGGATGGTGTATTGATTCGCACCGGGACCGGGTGCGTGGCTGGCGACGTAAGTGCTGGCGCCATCGAGCGTGACGCTGGTGGCTGGGCTGCTGACGGTGTACTGCGAGCCGAGAGTATATACGATGGTGTAATCGTTCTCCGCCGCAGGGAGGCGACACTCGATATCACTAGCGCCGTCCGGGTGAACACTGAGGTCATAGAGGACCACTTCGAACGGGCTGCCGGCGACGCCGCCGTGCGCTTTCCGTGACGCGACGCGATCGACGGGCAACTCAACCTCGATGTTGACGAGTCCGGTGTTGCTGCTGACGAGGCCGCGAGAATCGGTCACTTTGAGGGTGGCGGTGAAGTCACCGTTGGTGGTGTAAGTATGCTGGATGGTCGGTGTGGACTGCGTGACCGGCGCGGAGCCGTCGCCGAAGGTAAACGTGTAGCTCGCGATGGTGTCGCCTGGATCGGCATCCGACGAAGCGGAGGCGTCGAAGTCCACCGTGAAGGGTGGATCACCCATCGGAGGGTTCGTGGTGCCGTGGGCATAGGCGGTGAAAGCAGCCAAGGGCGCGGTGTTCGGCGCGCAGAACGAATTTCCAACAACGGTGTACGAACCGGTAGGCGTCAGACCGTCGGGCATGTTGTCAGGAGTGAGGGTGGCGCCGGCGGTGATTCGAGAGATAAAGTTCATCAACGTCGCGCCAACCGCTGGGTTCCCAATCGCGCTCCGAGGCACGACGATAGTGATGGTGCCATCGGGCGTGAACTTGCTCGCCGGATCCGCCGCGACAAATGGCCCTGCCGAAGGGCCGACCTGAAAGATGGGAGTGCCGGTTGCGCCGTCTTGCGGGTCGTTCGTCATGCGCACGGTGTAATTGGTCGCGCCCACATCGAACTTCACCGGCCACCTCGTGGAAGGTGGGACGGTCGTGAGACTCTGCATTTTCAGGGTGAAGACTATTTTGCCCGGAGCGTAGGCGAAGGGTTCGCCTAACGAGAGGCTTTGCACGTCGTGGCCGGGGACCATGTCGAGCTCGTCGTTCGTGGGATCACTCAGAAGGGTGAGGCCGGGGAGGCTGCAGGGCGTCTGCGGCGGGGGCACGGCCGCGACCACGAGGTCGATCTCATTACTGAATCCGCCGACGGGAGTCGCGGAGGTATTAACCGCTTTCACTTTGTAGAAGTAATGCGGCACGGCTGGATCGGCGGTGGTGTCGTTGAAGGAGTTTTTCGCGATGCCAGTCTGTCCAATCTGCACTTCGCTGCCGGCAGTGAGGCCGCGGAAGATGAGATAGTTTACGATATCGGAGCCGCCATTATCGGGGATTTTCCAAGTGAGATGGGAGGCGGCAAGGTCGCGCGTGCCGGAGAGGCAGGCTGGCTTTGGCGCAAGGGCGACAGTGGTGTCAGTCATGTTGTCGTAGCTGGCGAGGATCGTCTTGCCGCCGAATTGGCGCGCGACACGCATGTGTCCGGTGAAATCGTTAGGCGCGGTACCGGCAATGCAGGCGGGTGTGACGCATCCGTCGCTATACCCGTAAAGAACGCGTCCTTTATCGTCGAGCGTGATTTCATTGAAATCGAGAAGATTGCGATCCTGCGCGCCGCCGCCTTGTTGCCAGATGCCGGTCATGCTTTGCACGGGATCGTTTGGAGTGGCGTTAACCGTGGTCCAATTGACGCCGCCATCATAAGTGGTGGCGATGAAGGCATACCATTTCCCGGGAAAACTGAGGGCCTGATAATCACCGCTGCGATCCGTGCCGAAGAAGCCGATCGCCGCGCGTCCAGCGCTGCCGCCGACGGCTTCGATGTGTGCGGCGTTTACGATGCCGTGCGTAGCGCCGAGGTCGAAATTATTCGTCCACGTGACGGTGTTATCAGGATTGCGATGGCCGACCTGGACGCGAGCATGGCCTTCCGGCGGTTGGCCGGAGGCGACGGGCTCGTTGTTTACGTAGGAATAATAAACGGTGTTGTTTGCGTCGATAGCGATGCTGGGATCGGCGCCGTTGGTTTGAGAAATGGCATTCGGAGCTTGGAAGGTGACCCAGGTGGTACCCATGTCGGTAGTGAAGACGCCTCCTTGCAGACCGCTGCAATCCTTCACCGGCAGCCATGCGGTGCCATCAGTCGCCACGTGGATGTGCCCGTGCAATCCGCCACAAGTGCCACCGGGCACGCCTGCGCCCTGGCCCGTATAAGCGACGGTCGGATTACCGTAGCTGGAACCGAGCGTGTCGCTCCGATAGCAACTGGCCGGTCCCACGATGTCCTGCGAGCAAGAGTAAACCGCCTCGCCTTGATTGAGCGGCGTGATGAGTGGGTTGGGCAGGCCGTTGACCAGCGGATACGGACCGGTGCCGATCGTTTGGTGGTCGGCGCCACCGTTCGGTCCGGCTACGGCAAACGGAGTGTAAGTGTCGCCGTCGTCGTCCGAGAAAGCGTAAACGGCGTTCGCTCCCACCGTAGAATTGGAAGCAAAGGTGCGACCGCTTTTTTGGTCGGTGAAGAGGATAGGATCAAGGCCGGTATCAGTGACGGTGGAGGATTTGTCTTCCCAGAAGGCATTGCAGCATTCGGGAAGAGCGGGTGTTTGCACTTCGCCTGGAGTGAGGCGCCAAATGGGGCCGGAGTTCATGGTCATGATCCGGCCAGTCTGCGGATTGAAGCCAATGTTGAACTCGCCGTTACCGGCTTCGGCTGAGGTGCCGACGGGTGGGACGAAAACTTGGAAGCGAGGTTTACCGGGTGCGGTGGAATCTGGACCGCCAAAGCCGGGAGTGCCGCCGGTGCCAGAGCCCGGGAGCAATTCAATACGGACGTTTACGGTCTCGCCTGTGGGCATGAAAGGGACGATCTTAATCGTGTAAACATGGGGCGCGCCGTCGTTGGCCAACGGGCTGATGGTGGAGACTTCGGGGTTGGCGCCACTGGCTGACTGGTAGTCCGCTGGCATGTTGCCGTTCAGCGTGGTGACGGCGCCTCGATACACGTAGAGATCGTAGTCCGACATACCGGACCCGGTATCATTCCAACTCATCGTGACCTTGACTGCGGCATTCGGATTCATCGTCGCGTAGCCGGCTGGGACGGTGACGGTCAGCGCATAGCTGTCGCAAGGGAACAAATTGTTGTCGCAGCGCGGGCCTTGATCCAATTGGCCGAGGCCGACGGGGGATTGGTTGGGTTGGGTGAAGGGACCGGCAGTATAGGTGAGGGGGCCTGAGGTATCTGTGAGCGTGCCGCTAGGAGGAGTGGCGGCGAAGCTCAACCAGCCGAGCGAGATGCCGACGCCGCAAAGAGCGACGGCCAGAACGATTCGGGTGGTGAAGAGACCGGAAGTGCAGAGAGATTTTTTTTTCATGTTTTCGAGGGAGAGTTCGAGGACGAGACAAGTCCATATCGCGTTTGGTTTATTGGATGCGTGTAAATTTTTTCCACGGATGCCTCGGACCGGTGATGCGCTCTTTTCCCGTTCCGAGCGCTTTCGCGCGGAGCCGCTCTCTGTAAACTCAGGCACGTGTTCGATCTCAACTCCTGTTGCCTCTACGGCATCCTCGATCTCGGATATGTCATGCCGCGCGAAGTAGAGCGGGTCGCTCGAGAAATGATCGCGGGCGGCGTGGACCTTCTGCAACTCCGCGCCAAGGATTTTGCCAAAGGTGAAACATTGGCGGCAGCGCAGGAGATTCATGCCCTAACGACTGCAGCCGGTATTCCACTCATCATCAATGATCACGCCGAAATTGCGCGCGCGGTCGGCGCTGAGGGCGTCCATGTCGGGCAAGATGATCGTTCTCTTGTCGAAGTTCGCGCCGTGGCGGGGGAGAAATGCTTCGTAGGAAAATCCACGCACAGTCTTAATCAGGCGCGGCGTGCTGCGGAGGAAGGCGCGAATTACATCGGGTGGGGTCCGCTGTTTCCTACGCCCACGAAGCCGAATTACTCAGCGATCGGTTTGGAAGAAATCCGCGCGGTGCATGCTGTGGTTTCAATTCCGATTTTCTGCATCGGCGGCATCAAATTAGAAAACTTGCCAGCGGCGATCGAGGCCGGCACGCGACGGGTGGTGATCGTCTCGGGGTTGCTGCAAGCCCCGGATATCGCAAAGTATGCGCGCGCTGCGAAAGCGCTTCTCAATCCGCAATCCGAAATCCGCAATCCGAAATAACACCGCATGTCCGTTCTCATCGTTGGCTCCATCGCACTCGACACCGTCAAAACTCCTGTGGAAGAACATGCCGATCAGCTGGGCGGTTCGGCTTCCTACGCGGCTTTAGGTGCAAGCTTTTTTTCGCCGGTTAATCTGGTTGGCGTGGTCGGCGATGATTTCCCAGAATCAGAGTTTGAGTTCTGGAAATCGCGCGGAATCGATGCGGCCGGCGTGCAAAGGGTGGAGGGGAAAACTTTCCGGTGGTCGGGCGAATACATGTGGGACATGAACACGCGCGAGACGCGCTCGGTCGAGCTGAATGTCTTTGAGCATTTTCGCCCAGAGTTGCCTGCTTCGTTCAAGACGACGGATTTTGTCCTGCTGGCCAACATTGCGCCCGCCTTGCAGTCGCATGTGTTGGATCAAATGGAGAAGCCGCGCTTCGTCGTAGCCGACACGATGGATCTTTGGATTAACATCGCGCGCCCTGATCTCGATGCGCTCCTGCCCCGGGTGGATCTATTGATCCTGAATGACAGCGAGGCGCGCGAGATGACGAAGGAGACGAGCTTAATCAAAGCTGGCAAACAGCTTCGCGCGATGGGGCCCAAATACATCGCGATCAAGAAAGGCGAGCACGGCGCGCTCCTTTTTGGCGAGGACGAGTTCTTTAGCTGCGGCGCTTATCCGCTCGAAGACATTCACGATCCAACGGGGGCCGGCGACACTTTCGCCGGTGGAATGGCGGGCTATCTCGCGGCGAAAGGCGGGGAACTGAACTTCGCCGCTTTCCGGCGCGCGATGATTTACGGCAGCGTCTTGGCCAGCTTCAATGTGGAGGCCTTCAGTCTCGAACGGCTCCGCACCTTGAAAAAGGAAGAGATCGATGAGCGCTACGAAGTGTTTCGTTCGATGAGTCAGTTTGAAACGGTCGCTTAAGCCGAGCGGTTGCCGCACATTTTGGCGCGGCTGGCGCTTTTACCGGCCCGACGCTGTTTGCGTTAATCCTGCGGCTCGTTAGGCCGCCCCGGACTGGCTCTGCTCTGGCGACTCTGGATTCCCTCCATCGTGGAGCAATGCTAGGGTCAAGGCATGGACCTCGTTTTGTCGCGCGGGGTGTGGCGGATCTCGGTCCCTGCCCGTGTGGTCAGGATGGCTGTCATTGCGCTGACGCTTCTCGTCTGCTCGATCGCGCCTGCTCGCGGGCCGTGGCTGGAGTGGAAGGATTGTCGGCTGGAAGAAAATGATTCCAACGATGGCGACAGCTTTCATGTGAAAGCGGGAGGGAAGGAATACATTTTGCGGCTCTATCTGGTAGACGCGCCAGAAAGCGATGCCGGCTTTCCATTACGCGTGGCCGAGCAGGGGAAGTATTTCGGAATTTCGCCCGCGCAAAGTGTGCAGTTGGGGGAAGAGGCGGCGAAATTTGTGGGCGAAAAATTGGCCAAGCCGTTCTCGGTCCGCACCTCGAAGCAGAACGCGATGGGCCGGAGTAATTCGCCGCGTTTCTACGCCTTCGTACAAACGAGCGAGGGCGATCTGGGAGAAATGCTGGTGGCGAATGGCTTGGCGCGCGTGCATGGCGTCGCGCCCGCTGCGAGCGAGAGTTTTGCGCCGAAGGAGATGAAAGCGAATCTGCGGCGGCTCGAAGCGGAAGCGAAACGGCTCAAGATCGGCGGATGGGGCGTGGCAAGCGGTCGGATGAATGCGCGAGTGGCTTCGGCCGCAGGGAAGAAGCCGATGGACTCGTTCGACGCTTTCTTCCATCCGGACAGAGCTTTGGCGACACCGGTTCCCGCGCCGGCCGCGCCGAGCCTCGTGGCGGCTGGCACGCGAGCAGCGAAACGGCCGATCGCGTTGCCTGCTGCCGCAAAGACTTCCGATCTGCTCGACCCCAATCTGGCCACGATCGCAGAACTTGTTAGGCTGCCGGGAATTGGCCCGGTGCTCGCGCAACGAATTATCGAGGCGCGGCCGTTTAAAAGCGCGGACGGTTTGCGCCAGGTGAAGGGAATCGGAAAGAAAAAGTTCGCGCAGATTCGCCCGCGGTTCGAGCCGGGCTTGTGAGATTTATCCTTCGATCGCGGCCCGCATCTGGGCGAAGCGACTTTTCCCAGTCGTTTCCGGCACGGGCGTGTTGAGTAATTTCTGCAGGTCGATCCGCTCCAGCAATTCTTCCGCCAGTTCCTTGATGAACGAACTCGGCTGGCAGGAGCTGACGCTCCCGAACTTCATTCGATCCCGGCAATGGCTGAGCGTGAGCGTCTTCCGCGCTCGCGTGATGCCGACGTAAAGCAGGCGTCGTTCTTCGTCGATGGTGCCTTCGGTCTTCGAACGATCGTGTGGCAGAATTCCTTCCTCCAAGCCGATAAGATAGACGTGATCGAACTCGAGACCCTTGGCCGCGTGCATCGTGATCAAGGTGACGCCGCGTTTTGATTCGATGTCTTCCTGTTTCTCTTCTTCGCGTTCCTGATCGAGCACGATTTCATCCAGAAAACCGCGCAGGCCTTTGGTCGACCGGCCGATGAAATGCTTCAGATCGCGCAGCATATCGTGCATGTTGCTTTCCCGCGCGTCCGCTTCCTCGGCCGATTTACAACTGCGCCGCAGTTCGGCAGGGTAACCGACTTCCTGGATCAGCTTCGCGACGATCGCAGCCGGGTCGGATAACGGCTCTAGCAGTTTGGTTTCGTAGTCGTCAACCAGCTCGACGAACGTCTGGATGCTGGAAACCGTGCGGGCGCTGTAATCGGTCAGAAGAGTGGGGGACTGGAGCGCTTTCCACAGACTGCAGCGCTGATGCACGCTCCATTGCAAAGCGCGATCGATCGTGGCCGCGCTGATGCCGCGCGCGGGCGTGTTGATGATGCGGAGCAAATTGGCGTCGTCACCCGGATTCACGAGCACGCTCATGTAGGCGATCAGATCTTTCACTTCGCGACGGTCGAAAAAGCTTTTTCCGCCGACGATGCGATAGGGAATTTGCAAGCGCCGGAGATTTTCCTCGAGGACACGCGATTGTGCGTTCATTCGAAACAGCACCGCGAAACTCTCCCACACCTCACCGGTGTCCAGATTGCGCCGCTGAATTTCTTCGGCCACGAATTGGCCTTCTTCGCGGTCGTTAGGCGATTCCACCAAGCGCACTTTGTCGCCTTCACCGCTGGCGCTCCAGAGCCGCTTGGGGCGACGGCGCGGGTTGTGTTTGATCAGCGAATTTGCGGTGCCAAGGATCGCGTTCGTGCTGCGATAGTTTTGCTCCAGCTTCACCACCGCGGGATTTGGAAAGTGGTGTTCGAATTCGAGGATGTTGGCGACCTCGGCGCCGCGCCAGCCGTAGATGGATTGATCGTCATCGCCGACGACGGCGACGTTGCGGCGTTCATCGGCGAGCAGTCTAACGAGTTCGAGCTGGAGTCGATTCGTATCCTGAAACTCGTCTATCATGAGATAGCGGAAACGCTCCTGCCAACGTTGGCGGACATCGGGGTGCTCATTCAGCAGTTGCACGGTCAGGGACAGCAGATCGTCGAAGTCGACCGCGTTGGCGGTTTTTAAATCATCCCGGTAACGTCTAAAGACCGCGCCCAGCAGAGTCTCGTCGTCGGTTGGCGGAGCCCAGCCGTTATTTTTGGCTTTGCTGATGGACGCCTTGGCCAGATTCGGATCCAGCTTTTCGTCCTTCGCTGCCGTGCGTGTGATGATCTTCTTGATCAGGCCGAGCTGATCGCCTTCATCGTAAATGCTAAAATTATTCTTGTAGCCAAGGCGATCGATTCCGGCGCGCAGGATGCGCAAGCAGAGCGCGTGGAAGGTCGACATCGTGACTTTTTTCGCGGCCTCGGGCGCGATCATTTTTGCGAGGCGCTCGCGCATTTCAGCCGCGGCTTTGTTCGTAAACGTGACTGCGAGGATGTGCGCCGGATCGACATCCTGCGCGATCAAATAGGCGACACGCGCGGTAATGACTCGAGTTTTGCCGGTACCAGCTCCGGCGAGGATGAGGAGCGGGCCTTCCGTCGTCGTCACCGCACTGCGTTGGGCGTCGTTGAGATCGAAAAGGCGGAAACGGGACATCGGCGGGCGCGTAAGTTGTCCCGAAAATCGCCAGTTGGCGAACCGGCTTCCACGATCCAATTTATCTTTGTCCGGAGCGGCTCGCATCCGCGCCGCCAATTCGGAGCGAATAATAAATACATTATGAAAACAAAATCATTTATCCTCCTTGTCCTTGGAGTGGCGAGCTTGAGCGGGTGCGCGACATCGCCCCAGCCGGTGACGAAGAACAACGACATAGATTTATCCGATCCCGCAAAGCGCTCCTACAGCAAGGCGCAGCTGGACAAGACGGGACGTCAAAATGCTGGCGAGGCGCTTGCGCAGGTTGATCCTGCCGTTTCCGTGAGCGGCGGGCACTAGGAAAGCGGCCGGAAGGGGAGTGCGCAGGCCCGGAAGCGCACCCGTGAAGATTCGAACTTCAAACCTTCTGATCCGTAGTCAGATGCTCTATCCAGTTGAGCTACGGGTGCTGATCGGACGTGTAATTAGCGGATGAAGGTGCAGGCGTCAAATAGACGCCGCGGCACATTTTTCGCGCAGAGTTCGGCATCTTGAAGGCCCAATCTCCGTCCGCAAAGCTGGTCGGAAGCAGGCCTCTGATTACGTCCGAAAAAACCTGTGGAATCACCGTTGCAAAAGAATTTTGGGGTGTTACTCGTTCCCCCGTTATGGCTGACCTGATCAAAGCGGACGACCTGAAGAACCGCCTAAAAAAAATTCCGGAATGGGAGCTCGAGAAGAAACATATCGAGCGCACATTCGAATTTGATGATTTCACGGAATCGATTGATTTCGTTAATTCCGTCGCGGAAGTGTCTGAGGATGAGGAGCATCATCCGGACATCGACATTCGGTATAACAAAGTGCGGCTGGTTCTCTCCACGCACAGCAAGGGCGGATTGACCGATCTCGATTTCGGGCTCGCGGAGCGGATCGATACCCTCTCGGAATAAGAAATGACGGGCAGTGATGAGCGTCCCTCCTTTCGGGATGGGCTCATTGCCACGATCATCGTTTTGCTGACGGTGTTTGCGGTCTGGAAGGTGATTGATTACCGGACGCAGCCGCCGCCTCCGCCGAATCCCATTGGGATGCCGGCGACCCAATAAGCGCGGGTACGTTCACTCGCTCTGATCGCCGCGAGGCGAAGTCGGGAGCGGTCGGCCCTCATCGACATCGATGAATTGAAACATCGTTTCGATTTCGGAGCGTCCCGCCATTCCGATTTCCTTCTTTCGGCGGACCAGAAATTCGGTCACCTCGTCGTTCCATCCACGCTTGCGCATAAATTCATTCCACACCGCGATCTCGTCGGCTTCTGGTCTCCGTCCGTGCTCGAAGCACCACTGGAGGATCTCGTCGTCGGAACCTCCGGTCTTCACGCGATCGACCAGTAGCGCGTAATCCACGCGCAGAAACGTAAGGCAGTTCGCGTCGAACCCCTTTCCCAAGTTAGGCTGATATTCGGCCGGTAGCTTGTTTTCGGCATGGACGCGAATTTTGTCGATCATGCGGCCGAAGTACGCAATGCCGCCGACTTTGGCTGCGGGACTCCTGACAGGGAAGTAGGTCACGGACAGTTAGCTTGAGGAATTTTTCAGGCAGATTCAAGGATCGGATACGAGGGTCTGATCGGCGAATCAGTCGCGCGTAAGAAGGCCGGAATGGTCGGCCCTCAACGCCAAGGAGAATGTCGCTTGTCGCTCCCTGAACCGCGTCGGATCATCAAAGCGATGGATCGGATCGTCGGGATCGAAACGGAATATGGATGTCTCGTTCGCGGGGACGGAGTCGCCGCTGGTTCGGAGGGATGGCCGGCGCGGGTGCGGACTTTTCTTTTTCAAAAAGAGGATGCGGGCGTGCTGGATCTTCACTACCGCGACTACGAGGAGCCGCCGGGGAATGGAGGTTTTTTGCGGAATGGCGGTCGCGTTTACTTGGACATGGGGCACATCGAATATGCCTCGCCCGAATGCCTGAGTCTGAGGGACATCGTAGCGTATGACCTCGCGGGCGATGCGTTACTGCAGTCCGGCCTGGATGGATTGGGCGTGGCGGACCGCGTCTCGTTCATCAAAAACAATGTCGATCATCACACGGGTGCCACCTTCGGTTGCCACGAGAATTACCTGATGCGGCGCGACGCGCAGTTCACGCCGCCGGCTCTCGGGACGCTGCTCGCATTTTTGGCCACGCGCCAGATTTTCACGGGTGCCGGCCGGGTCGGACATGCCAATCCGCTCACGTTTGATCTGGAGGCGGCGCCTAACGAAGAGCCGGTCGATTTTCAGATTAGTCAACGTGCTGATCACATCGTGAACGATATTTATCAGTGGGTGCAATTTAACCGCGCCATCATCAATGCGCGGGACGAGCCGCTGGCGGATTACCGGAAGTATCGTCGGCTGCACCTTTTGATCGGCGATTCGAACATGAGTCCGTTCGCCACGGCGCTGAAAATCGGGACGACGGCGTGCATTCTCTGGCTCCTGGAGAACCGATTGTTGGAGCGCGATTTTACTTTGCGCGACGCGGTGCAAAGCACTCGTGATATTTCACGCGACCAGACGCAGAGCTGGATTGTGGAGTTGGAGAGCGGCGACACAATAGGGAGCGTAGATCTGCAATGGGAGTTCTGCGAGTTGGCGCGGAGACATTTGGCGGGAAGCAGTGAGGAGGCGGATTGGATTTTGGAGAGTTGGAGTTTCACGCTGGAGGCGTTAGAAAACCGGCGCGAGGCGCTCATCGGCGGTGTGGATTGGATCACCAAGAAGTGGCTCCTCGAGGCCTTCATGAAATCTGAGGATCTTGGCTGGGACGACCCGTGGCTGCAGAGTCTCGACCTCGAATATCACAACATCGATCCGGAGAAGGGTCTCTTCTTCGGCGTCAAAGGTGCCAAGCGCATCGGGGAATGGAATCAGAGCGTGGTCCGACCTGACGCGATCCATTTGCCGCCGCCCGACACGCGAGCCGCGGGCCGCGCGCGAGCGGTGGCTTGGTTCCAGAAGAACAAACGGCAGCCCTACGTGATCAATTGGGATTCCATCGCGACGGAGGGCCAGGATTTTATTGTCATGGGGGATCCGTTCCGGACCTATGAAGCGGAGGTAGACAGCTTTCTGGACGGTCTGGCGGCGCGGGAGAACTTGTAGAGGGCGGGTGTAGCCAACAACGGCGGCCCCGATCTACTGTTCCAGACGCTGGAGCGAGGGCAGGCCGTAATTCTTCTGCAAGGCTGGCGCTTCTTTCGCCACCTGCGCGGCGTCGAGTACGATCTGCTTCGGATCCTCTTCGGTCTCGACCAGGATGAAACCGTTGAGCGGCTGTTTGACGGCTTCGGCGAGATCCCGCAGCGATTTGATTTCCTTGCCGTTTACCTTCTGCACCGTGAGGTAGGCCACATCGTCATACCCGATCGTACTATTCGCGGGGAGAACCTGCGTCAGAATAACGACGCGGCGGTTTCCTCCCGGGAAGAGCTCCGATTGGAAATGATCGAAATAAACGAATCTTTGCGGCGCATCCTTCACCCAGTTGCCGCCCCATTCCTTCAGAAACTGACGTGAGAGTTCCTGAAAAATAAGGCCGCCGAGCACGTAGTAGGGCGGGGCCTGATCCAAGTCGTAGGGTGGAATGACGTAGTCTTTTGCCGCGCGATGCTCCAGTAGGAGATCGAGCTGCATCGGCTTTCCGGCGCGCTGGATTTTGATGGGCAATTTATCGCCGACAAAGTTGCGACTCGTAATCAGATTGGTGAATTCGATTTTCCCGTAGAGCGGGTCCACGTAATTGCCGTTTTGATCGATCTCGTACTCGCCCACGGCGACCACGATGTCGCCGACCTGCATCCCAGCTTTGGCCGCCGGCATGTCGGGCTCCAGGCTGGTCACATAAACACCTCCACCTTTCCCCGTCTGCCCGGCGTATTCGCGTAATTGCGGATCGCGGGTGGGAAAGAAGCTGAATCCAGCGGAGGGGAATCCGCGATAATCGCTCGCCTCCGCTTCTTTCAGGAAATGCGTGATGATGGGCGCCGGGATGGCGTCGAGCACTTGCGAGCGAGGATCGTAACGCAGAAGCAGGCCGGCCAACTTGTTATTCTTCAGCAGGGGAATGGTGTAGCTGTTGTCGCGATACTGCATCGTCATGCTGATGCGGTAGGTGAGGAATTGGCTTACATCGGTCGGATACCGCGTCATCTGCACCGTTGTAACCAGACCTTCGGTGACCACGAGCGCGCCGGTGGATTCCAACTGCAGGGCCGCGAGCCGATCGCCCACCACGGTGTCCGACGCGAGCTGGAGCGGAATCAGGCCGTCGAGAAACTTCTTATCGTTAGGCTCGATCAACGCGAGATTGGCTTCGTAATCGATCACCACCACATCGGCCCCCGTCTTCTCGCCCGATTCCGCGCGTTCCAGTTCGACGTAGTTTTGGTTTGAAACGAGATCCGCGGTGACGAGGACGCGATTTTTCGGCAGCACGGCGCCGAGGGCGCGTTTTTGCAGCGGAGCGCGCTTCTGCCATGGCCGGGTGTAGTCGTAGGGCTGTCCGGTCACGTTCACGCGCACGAGCGAAAGTTCCTTCTGCTTCACCGCGGGTGCCGCGGCGGCAGGTGCAGATACGGGCGCGGGCGGTTTCGCCGCCGCCGTCAGCAGGCCGATGGCGAGGAAAACGGGGAAGAGCGGGAGACGGACAGCGGTCATTGCGATTTCTCCTCGCTTTCGGCCATGGGCTTGGCCGCGGGTTGATCGTTGAGGTTTTGCTCGTTCACGACATTGTAGCGGGTTTTGATCCGTTCCCGCGCGGCTTCCACTTCGGCGCGATTGAGGACCAAAGGCGGGCCGTCGCCGATCATGCGAACAACGAATTGCTCTGGTGTTCCTGCGAACGCCTTCGCCAAGTCATCCAGCGTGCGAATCTTTTCGCCGTTGATTTCATCGACAATCTCGCCGCGATAAGGCGTGAGATAGGTATTAATCGGATCAGGCAAAATGTTGGCCAGGATGATGATTTCCGGGTGCTCCAGGTAGATCTGCTCGGAGACGAAATAATCGAAGAAATGTCGCAAACGAAGATCGCCGGGCCGATACGCTTGCATCATGTCGAGCGAGAGCGGTTGAAAGAGGAGACCGCCATAAACCACGAACCGCGGCTCCGAGTCGTAACTGTGCCCCTGGAAGAGATAAGGCCAAAGCGGTTCCAGCTCCACCGTCACGGTCATCGGCTGCTTGTCGCGCATGAGGTCGAGCTTCACCTTGTCTCCCTTGAACTTTCGCTCCACCACTTCGGGCATCTCGACGCGGGCGCCGTCTAGTTCGACGAAGGAATCGCTCGCGATCGGGTGGTCATCGATGGCGAGCAAGGCGTCGCCGGGTCGCAGAATTTTCGACGACGTGCCGTTGGCGATTACGCTGCAGACGAGGACACCGCGATCATCGTCCTTCAGGCCAAGAAAACGGCGCTGCGCTGGATTTTGGAGCTTCGCATAGGTAATGCCGAGGTCGACGTAGCGATCATATCGACCGTCTGCGACGTCCTTCAGGAAGCGTTCGACGACCGGAGTCGGAATCATGTAGGCGACGCCTTGGGCGACATCCCCGCTGTATCCCTGGAACGCGACGCCCACAACCTTGCCGCTTTGCATAACCGGGCCGCCACTGTTGCCGGGGTTTATCTGCGCGCTGATCTGAATCGCAAGATGCTGGTCAATGGATGAATGAGAGTAGAGTTGGAAGTCGATGCGCGAGACGATTCCAGTGGTGACCGACATGCGTTGGCCGCCGATCGGATAACCGTAAGCAGAGACCGTTGATTCGAGTTCCGGGATGCCGCCCAGCTTGAGAGGCACCATGCCTTTGGCGAAATTCTGCGAGGCCACTTGGATTAGCGCGAGATCGCAATCATGCGCCACGAAAAGGACGGTGGCGGGATATTTATTCGGATCGCCTTCGCGTTCCACCGTGAGGTATCGGCTATTACTGACGACGTGCGCATTGGTTAGAATGCGCGAACCGTTGATGAGGAAACCAGCTCCGATTCCGCGCTGGATTCCGCCGGAATTCCAGGGTGCTTTGTAATCCGGTTCGACGCCGGTGGCGGTAATGCGAACGAGGCTATTCTGGATTGGTCCGTTCGGTTGGGCGGGGACTGCGGCCGGCGCGGAATTAACAGCGGTCGCGGTCGACATGGGCTTGGTCGCACCCGGCAAAGGCGGAGCACTAGGGCCTTGCGCCTGAATCTTCGTGCCCGCGAAAAGTAGGATTAGGCAAAAAATTGCGGCGCGGCTCATCCGAAGTCGGTGAAGATGAAACAAGCGTTTGGGAAAGCAAGTGCCGCGCCTCTCGCGACGACGGCGGAATCCGCCTAAACTCCCGGTCGGTCGAGGATTGAGCGCAAAACTTTTCCGCTTCAAAAAACGCGAGCGATGGCGCGGGACTGTCGGGTGTAGTCGAGCACCTTCACCGCCTCGGTGATTTCGCTCAACGAACAGAAACCGAAAGGCCGCCGTCGCCGCCGTAATGTGCGGTGGAGCCGATTTCGGATGATCACGACGTTCCGGATAATTTGGGATCGGACGCTGGTGGCGAGGAATGTCACATTTGCTGCATTGACACACGCGAGAGCGCTCTGCTTCCATCGGCACGCGCGGGCTTCCGGTCGGCTGCAAGCAAGTGATTCGGGGTCCAGCGCGATGAATCCATCGCCTCCCCATGAATACCGAGACCAAATCCCGCATCATCTATTCGCGCCCTCTACTGAGCGGTGCCTGCTTTCTGCTCGCGTTCATCGCGTTTCCACTGGCCGCGCACGCGCAGAGCGCGCGTCGATCAGCGCGCTTAAGCGGCTTCGAGAATTCAGAGTTCGCCGAAGGGCATTTTCACTTTCGGCTATGGCTGGCGCGCGCGGCTCTGCAATCGCCACAGCCCGACACCGTGGATGACGACACCGGCGCGGACGGCGTCGACGGCGTCACCGGGCTTGATGGCGATCCGCCGAATAATGGCGGCGACGGCGGCATCGGAGGAATCGGCTTCGCGGACGCAGGATTCAGTACCCCGAATTCCGATCCGAGCAATACCGCGACCGGCACCGGTGGGCGCGGCGGCGCGGGCGGCGGCGGCGGCAACGCCACCGGCACCAACCAGGACGGAGCTGGAGGCGGTAACGGCGGTGATGGCGGCGACGGTAACGCTTTGGCCACGACAAACATCGCCAGCGGCAACGCCAGCGCGACGGCCATGGCCATGGCCGGTGACGGCGGAAACGGCGCGGCCGGCGGCGCGGGCAACGGCAGCGGAGCAGCCGGCACCGCGGGCAGCGGCGGCAATGGTGGGAGCGCCTTTGCCTCCGCGCAGGCGACGACCACGGGCACAGGCTCGGCCAACGTCAGTGTATCCGCCACCGGCGGCAGAGGCGGCAACGGACAAAACGGCGGCAACGGCGGCAACGGCGGCGACGCCTCGTTGGCTCTCGCAGTCGTCGCCAGCGGCACCTCGGGCAGCGGCACTGTCACGGTCGGCGCCTTCTTCACCGGCGGGGAGGGAGGCAGTGGCAATAGCACCGGGCTGGGCGGAAACGGCGGCCGGGCGTTCATCGACAACGCGGTCTCCGCTTTCACCAGCGGCCAGGCCAGCCTGACTCAGATCGCCCAAGGCGGCTTCGGAGGGGCAGGCGACACGCCCGGCGCCGGCGGCGACGCCACTTCGACTTTGACCATTAGTGCAGCGAACGGCAACCAGACCGGCGCGAGCCTTCTCACCGTGGACGTGCGCGGCCTGGGCGGCGGCGGCGGACCCAGCCTCGGCAATGGCAACGCGGATGGCGGCGTCGGCAGCGCGGGCGCGAGCATCACCGACAGCGGCAATATTAGCCTCAACGTCGACGCCGAGGGCGCGTTCGGCGGTGGCGGCAACTTTCTGGGCGGCAACGCCGCCACGGGCGGCGCGGCCATTATTCAAGGCGTCGCCACGGCTACGTCCACCTCTGCCAGCTGCATCGTGGGGGTCACCGCCACGGCGCTAGGAGGCGTCGGCGGCTTTGGCGGCTTCTTCGGCGGCAACGGCGGCAATGGCGCGGATGCTTTCCTGGAGAGCCAGGTCGATGGCAACACGGGCGCCAATGGCAGTCTCACGCTTTCGCAAACCGCCCGCGGCGGCGCTGGTGGAGGTGCTACCGTTGGTTCGGGTGGAGTCGCTGGCGTGGCGGACAGCACTTTGGACGATGGCGCCGGGAATCAGTTGACCAAGAACGTCAGTTCATTCCAAGTGCAGCTCAACGCCGTCGGCGGAACGGGCGGCAGCGGTGGAGGGGCGGGCAATGTCGCGACCGATGGAGGCCAGGCGACATCTTCCGCCAGTGTGGGCAATGACGGTGGGAGTATAAATGTGGTCACCAACTCCAATGCCGGCTCTGGTGGCGCAGGCACCGGAATCAATGGCGGCCAAGGCGGCTTTGCCAGCTCACTCGCGATCGCTGGTGCTACCGGTCCGGTGCAGGTTAGCGCGACTGCAGCGAGCGGCGACGGCGGCGGTAGCAGCGGTCCCGGATTTACTGGTGGCAGCGGCGGTACATCCAGCGTTTTCGCCTTTGGCGCTTCCAATGGCGGCAATGTCGACGTCAGCGCCCAGCTTATTGGCGGCGATGGTGGCAACGGCCTCGGCGCGGCAGATGGCGGCGCAGGCGCGGACACGAGCACCACGAATTCCGTCGGCGGCCAAACCCCAGCTCGGCTCACGCTCACTCAAGGTGTGATCGCCGGTGCCGGTGGCGGCAGCGATACCGGCACGCCCGGCGTCGGTGGCAGCGCCACTTCCAATCTTACCCTCGACGATACGAGCAGCAACGATCTGCGCGGGTCGGTCGGAGCGTTCGGAGGGCAGGGAGGTTTCGGCGGGACGGCATCCATCGCGGGAACGGGCGCGGCCGGTGGCAGCGCGGGGGCTAGCATTGCACTGACAGGAACGGGTAACTTTCTCAACGCCACCGCGAATGTAACGGGAGGCGCGGGCGGCAATGCTATGGCCGGTGTCGGCGCCGCGGGTTTTTCCATCGCTAATGGCGTCACTGCCTCGGCGATTTCCTTTAACGGCGGGCAGACGACAGCCAACGTCACGGCCAACGGCGGCGCGGGCGGCAATGGCTTCACCGCGGGTGGGGCCGGCGGCGCAGCCAGCGTGACCAACGGAGTCAGCGGCTCGACCACCACTATTCTGAGCCTGATTCAAAACATCACCGGCGGCAACGGCGGCATCGCGCGCGATGGCGGCACACCCGGCGTGGGCGGCGCGGCCACTTCCATTTTGGACAATGCGACCAACCCAGCTGGTGGAAATCTTAACGCCCAGCTTTTCGCTCGGGGCGGACAGGGCGGACTCGGCGTGAATTCCGACAATACCATCTATGGCGCGACCGGGGGCAACGCCACGGCGACCTTCGTGGGGACGAATGTGGTCGCACTCTCCGGCACTGCACAGGCTACCGGCGGCGCGGGTGGCGGCGGGCTGAACGGATTTACCGGCACAGCTTCACAGGGCGGCGACGCCTTCGCCTCGGCCACGGGCACAATCACGGGCAACGGCGCTGGTAATCTCGGGGTCGGCGCGATCGCCACCGGCGGTCAGGGCCAATCCGGCGGCTTCAATGGGGCAGCGCAGGCCGCCGCCAACGGCACAGGTCGCTTTGGCAGCGTTACGGCACGGGCGTTCACCGCGGGGGGCCTCGTCACAAACCTGAGCGCGATCGCCAATGCGCCGCTCGACGGCAGCTCGGGAATCACCGCCACGACTGTCGCCACCGCGGCTCGCGCCGCCATCGGCCGGCCCGTGCCGGCGATGTTGTTGGCGAATAATTTACAGTCCGCGGCTTTCGCCACTGGCTTGCCCGGCGCATCGGATGTGAACGCGCTCGAAGCCAGTCATCCCAATGTCTCAGCAAGCCTCAATCCATCGAACAATACCATCTTCGGCGCGGTCGACTTGGCGGTAAGCTCTCGCGCCGAGAGCAACAGTTCGACCAATCTCTTTGTTTCGCAGGTGGTGTTTAATATCAACATCGGTCAGGTGCCAAATCCGCAGGATTTGAAGATTGGTCTCCTCGGCAGCACGTCCACCGCCGGCTCCGGCGGCTTCCAGTTGCTCGTGCTCCGAATCACCTTGGGCACAAATGTGATTCAAACCGAGACCTTCACTACCTTGCAGATGGCCGAGGGATTTTTTGCCGATCACGTCATCGACCTCGGCGCGCTGGGGAATCCCGCGTTTGGCACCATTGGCTTCGAGCTCGACCTCACCAGCACCGGCGGCGGCGATGGCTTCAACGGCCAATTTCTCTTCGGCAACGGTTTCGCGGTCGTGCCGGAACCGGGGACGTGGGCGCTGCTGGTCGTGGGCGCGGGCACGCTCCTCGGCCTAAGAAAGAAGCATTCGTTAGGGAAAACAGAATCTTAATTGGGGAATTTTCCTCCATCGATTCACGTTTAGTGTAGCCGCTGAAGATCAAGACCTGGCGGTGGAATTGGGCTAGATTCCGGCGCGTTCGAGGAGCGTACGCAGGACGGTCTCGGCTTCAAAGATTTCGCGGGCGAGGGAACGCGCGGCGCGGGAGTGATGCCTATAGTCGGCGTTAATCGCACGCACGGCCTCCGCGATTTCGCCTAACGACTGGAAGCCGAAGAGTCCACCCCCCTGGCCGTAGATTTTTGTGAAGCCGGTCTCTTGCGTGATTACGGGCCGACCGGCTGCGAGGTAGCACGCACTGCGATCACTGAACCAGCCGGTCTTGAGCCGGACGTATTGATCCTTGGCCACGGTGAATTCGCCTTTCGAGCTTTGAAGGTATTTCCGGTAGTCGTGATGATGACACGTGAGCCGATGCGGATCTCGTAGACGCCAGCCGTTGCGCTCGAATTTACGAGCGGTCGCGGGCGGCTTGATATCGCTCGCCAGTTCGAATTCCTCGCCCGCTTTGCGCGGTGCGCTGATGAAACGAAGGAACTCGGCCGATTTGCTCCAGTGATAGGTTTCGCCGCGCCAATCGAAGTCTTTCTGGCCGCTGGTGCTCCAGTTTGCCACTGACGAAAAGACGGCGCTGGGCTTTGGTTTCCGGCTCGTCTTCCAGAAATCGGTCACGACGGGCTGACGTGTGGGAAGCCACTGCAAACCATGGGCTGGAACGGGGAACTGCGACGTTCCGACGTTCTCTCCGAAAGTGAAGAGCGCGTGATGACGTTTGAGATATTCAACCGTAGAGGTCACGCCGTGATCGACCTTCACTTGCTCAAGGCCGGGATCGCTTTCGAGGTAGAGGATGCGTTCGTTCGCGAGGAGATCCTCGTGGAGTTCTTGCGAGCCGCAGACGTTCAGGACGGCGTCGGCGTCACGATAAAGTCGGCGCACTGTTTTTCGGGTCAGCCCGACAGTGGGTTCGCGCTCCAGATAGCGCGCGCCGTAGGCCCAGCGCCCGACGAAACCGAACTCTTCTGCAAGTTGGCTGAGAACTCTCGCCGGATAATCCAGCGACATTTCCGGTCCGCCAGCGAGCGGATTATACGGCACCCGTGCGGAGTCTTCGATGTAGAAGACATCGTGACCCAGACGCTGCAGGCCGACGATGTAGTGCAGGTGTTGCCAGACGACTCCGGCAATCGGGCAGGAGGCCATAAAGCCCATCACGACCAAGCGTTTTTTCTTCATCTCAATTCGCGGAAGAAGTCGGGTAATTTCCGGCTTGATACAGCCTCGCGTAAACCCCATCGCGGGAGAGCAACTCTGGCCCGGTGCCTTCTTCCACCAGACGACCGCGCTCCAATACGACGATTCGGTCGACGCCGTGGATGGTGGCCAAACGGTGCGTGACAATCAACGTGGTGCGGCCGCGCATGAGTTCTTTGATGGTGTCCATGATGGCGGCTTCCGTGGTGGGGTCGAGTGCCGAAGTGGGCTCATCGAGCAGAAGGATGGGCGCATCTTTTAAGAACGCGCGAGCGATTCCGATGCGCTGGCGTTGCCCGACGCTGAGATGGCCGCCGCGCTCGCCGACCGGGCTGTCGTAGCCTTGCGGTAGGCGGCTGATGAATTCGTCGGCCTGGGCTCGTCTGGCGGCGGCGCGGATTTCGTCGATTGTCGCGCCTGGCCTTCCGTACGCGATATTCTCCCGAACGGTGGTGGAGAAGAGCAGGGTGTCCTGCAGGACGATGCCGATCTGTGAGCGAAGCGATTTTTTTGTGATCTCTTTGAGGTCGCGCGCGTCGAGTGTCACGCGGCCGCCGGTCGGATCGTAGAAGCGCGGCACCAGGCTGAGCAGCGTGCTCTTGCCAGCGCCGGTTCCTCCGACGATTCCGACGATCTGATTGGGCGCGATCTGGAGATCGATGTTGCAGAGGACGGGCTGATCGCTGGCGTAGGCGAAGCTTGCGTTCTCAAACGCGATCGCGCCCGCGGTTGTCGAGATGGCTTTCCCATTCGGCGAGTTCACCACATCATCCGCCCGGTCGAGCACCTCGAAGCAACGCTGCGCGCCGGCAGCCGCGCCTTCCATCGCCCACAGAGTGTAGGTGAGCGACTCGAGCGGTTGATAGAGCATGAGCAGATACGCGCTGAAAACGAGGAGCGAGCCGAGCGTGAGCGTTCCAGCTAAGACGTGCGCGGTGCCGACGTAATACATGGCCGCTGTGCCGATGACCATGAGTGTGCTGACGACAAGCGCGCTGCTCACATTCGTTAGGGTGAGCCGGAGATTGGCCTGCAGGCTGCGGGTGGCGTGCGCTTGGAATTGGCGGACTTCCCAATCCTCGCGTCCGAAGGCGGCCACCATGCGAATCGAGCTGAGGCCTTCCTGCGTTTGCGCGAGCAAGGCGCTGTCGCGCTCGTGAATGGTGGTGGATTGGCGGCGGATCCGCTTCCCGAAAAAGTAGATCGCGCCAACAACGAATGGCACGACGACGAGCGAGAGCAGCGTTAGTTGCCAATCGATTCCCACCATGATGATGAATGTGCCCACGAGGGTGAGGGAGGAGCTGAAGATGTTGGTGAAACCCTGATTGTAGATCGTCTGGATGGCCTGCGAATCGTAGGCGACGCGGAAACTGGAATCGCTGGAGCGTCGCGCATCGTGATATCGGAGCGAGAGTGATTGCAGATAGGCGTAGAGATCGGTCCGCAGTTTGAAGAGCGCCTGGAGTCCGATGCGGACGAAGAGGTAATTGCCCGCCAGGTTGGCTAGGCTCCAGACGACCTGGATCGCAACCAACGCCAAGCAGAGAACGCCAAGCAGCAGTCGCGGATCGGACGCGCGGAGATTGTCGATCCAGCCAAGTCCGCTCTCTCCGCCGCCGGAGGGCCGAAATTGCAACAGATCATCGACGATGATCTTGAAGGGCCACGGTTTGAGCAGATTCAAGCCGATCCCGCAGAGCGATAGCGTGAGCCCGAGCGCCGTTTGCCAGAGGAACGGCCGGTAGCAGCGGAGAACGCGGCGATAGATCGACATTGGGAATTTCGGATTGCGAATTTGGGATTTCGGCTTGAACTAAGCGGCTCCCTGGGACCGCGATCGAGAGATTCCTCGTTTTCCTTCGGAATGACAATATGCATCATCTCATCGAAGTCTGGTTCCACTGGGTGCAAACCGGGGGCTACGCGGCGGTTTTCTGGCTCATGGCGCTGGAGAGCACCATTATCCCGATTCCCAGCGAAGTCGTGATCCCGCCAGCGGCTATCGTCGCGGCTACTCATCAGGAAGCGGGAATGTCACTCATCGGTGTGGTCATTGCGGGAACACTGGGGTCGTGGTTCGGATCGGTCATCATGTATTGGGTGGCACGCTGGCTGGGGCGGACGGCGATGTTGCGCTGGGGGAAGTATTTTCTGGTGCCTCCGGATAAGTTCGCTCGCGCCGAGGCCTTCATGCACCGCTATGAGGCGGGCGGGATCTTTTTCGCACGTCTTTTGCCGGTGATCCGCCATCTCATTTCCATTCCCGCCGGCATCATTCGGGTTGGGTTTGTGAAGTTCAGCGTCCTGACCCTGGTGGGGGCAGGGGTTTGGTGCACGGTGCTGGCGTGGTTAGGCGGTCGCGTTGGTGCGAAATTGACGCCCGCTCAATTACAGGATGCTGAAGCGATCGTGAAAGCGACAAAGTCGGAGTCGTTCCCGATTGTGGGTGCGGTCGTTTTGGTTTGCGTGCTCTACTTTGTGGCCATGAAATTGACCGCGCCGAAAACGTCCGAGGTGAATTAAGCGATCTGGGGGGATTTTTTGCCGAAAGGCTAATTCCGAGCCCGGCTGGCACCGATGCTGCTCTAAATGGGGTCTCAACCCTATGAAAAAGAACACGCAAATTCTCAAGTCCAGCCAAACACTTTCCCTCGGAGACCTGATCATGGCTGTGAGTTCCTGCACCAAGAGCACCAAAGAGACTGTGGCGGCCGTCGCCAATCTGCTTGGCACCGGCCAGGTGCGCGTGGAAAGCAACGGCCGGTTCGCGCGCGCCCGCGTTTTCTAGCTTCCCCACTTTTCGCGAAAAGAGCGTGGCGTTGGCGGTCTTCGGACGGCCGGCGCTACGCTTTTTGCTGTACAAAATCCTTTCCGGTCCCGAGCGTCGCTTTATCTTCGCCGGGTGATAGCTCGTTATTCTCGCCCGGCCATGCGTCAGCTCTGGTCGGAGCAGCGCAAATTTGAAATCTGGCTCGAAATAGAAATTCTCGCCTGCCAGGCGATGGCGAAGATTGGGCAGATTCCCCAAGAAGACGCCGCGGCGATTCGTGAGCGCGCGAGTTTTTCGATCGAGAAGATCGCCGAGATCGAGAAACGGACCAATCACGATGTCATCGCATTCCTGGAGAACGTCGCCGAATCCGTGGGGCCAGAAGCGCGTTGGATGCATCAAGGCCTGACCTCGTCGGATGTGCTCGACACGACGCTTGCGGTGCAGATGACGGAGGCCGCGCGTTTGCTCTTGGAGGATTTGAAAGAACTGCGGGCAGTCGTCGCCAAGCGTGCCCGCCAATACAAGATGACGCCGATGATCGGTCGGAGTCACGGGATTCACGCCGAGCCGATCACCTTCGGGCTCAAACTGGCGTTGATGTATGACGAATTCGGTCGGGCCGAGGAGCGGCTGCAGCAGACGAGCGAGCGAGTTCGTGTGGGAAAACTCAGCGGTGCGGTGGGAACTCACGCGCATTTGGATCCGGAGATCGAGCGTTCCGTTTGCGAAAAGCTGGGCCTGAAGGTGGCGACCATTTCCACCCAAATCATCCAGCGCGATCGTCACGCGGAGTTTTGCGTTACGCTGGCGCTAATCGCTTCCAGCATTGATCGCTGGGCCACCGAGTTTCGTCATTTGCAACGCACTGAGGTGTTGGAAGTGGAAGAATTTTTCAGCGAAGGCCAGAAAGGCAGCTCCGCCATGCCGCATAAGCGGAATCCAATTACGGGCGAACGTCTCAGTGGTTTGGCGCGCGTGATTCGCGGCTACGCGGTGACCGCGCTGGAGAACGTCGCCCTCTGGCATGAGCGCGATATCAGCCACTCCAGCGCCGAGCGCATCATCCTACCCGACGCCTGCACGCTGCTTGATTACATGCTCGTGAAATTGCGGGAGTTGGTCGGTGGGTTACACGTTTATCCAGAGCAGATGGAGCGAAACCTTGGCCTAACTAAAGGACTCTATTGCAGCCAATCTGTTCTCCTGGCTCTCACGCGCGCCGGAGCGGAACGAAAGACTGCCTACGAAGCAGTGCAGCGGGCCGCGATGCGAACCTGGAAGGGCGACAAATCCTTTGCCGAAAATGCCAAGGCGGAAGCGGACATCACTGCCTTGGTCCCGGCTGGTGAGATCGATTCGCTCTGCTCCATCGAGACACATCTTCGTCATGTCGAGAGCACCTTCGAAGCGCTCGGGTTGCAGTAGTGCGACTTCGTCGCGCCGCTCAGCGTCGGCTGCGATGTTCCGCGCGGACGGTCAAGGCGATCCCGCCTCGCGCAGAAAACTCAGCCGTCACAACAGCGCTTCGGGGCGCGCAAGCCGCGACAAAATCGTCCAGAATCCGATTGGTGACCGCTTCATTAAACGCGCGCTCATTGCGAAACGACGCGAGATAGAACTTCAGCGATTTGCTCTCCACGCAGAGTTTGTCGGGAACATATTCGATCACGATCTGCGCGAAATCCATTTGGCCTGTGACCGGGCAGAGAGACGTGAAATCCGCGGTCTCGAAGCGGATGGTGTAGGGGCGCTTCGCGGGCGAGCGGAAGGTCTCGAGACGGGCTTCGCTCGGCGAGGCCGGCAGTCCAGCTTCGCTGCGACCAAGGAGGGAAAGGGCGGGCGGTTTGGTCTTCTTCACTCGTCTTCGGTAATGCGAAGGTGGTCCGGCATCAATCCGGAAGCCGCAGCATTGGATCGTTCAGCGCGCGCTCACGGTCGCCGGGTTTGTTGTAATTCCAGTAATCGACTTTCAGGTTCCGCTTCATCTTCAGATGGCTGCCATCAGCGGCCTTCCATTCGCGGAGGAGATGGGGCGGGTCGACATCCAGGGTGAAGACGTCTTTGCCACCCTTGTGCTCAACCGTTACCTCGATACTGCGGTCGTTTGACTTAAAAGCGATTTTTGCAGGCTGAAAGCTGAAGGCATCCTTTTTGGAATTGATCGCCGTGCTTGCGAGTTGGATTTCGAACGGCTCCGTTTTCGCGAAATCGATTGTCCGCACGAGCCAAGGAAGTTCATCGTAAAAGTAACCGTTCGCCGGCGGCGCGATTTCCTCGCTGCCTCCCGCCATTCCGTCCCAGTAGGTGTGCCATTCGTAGACGAGTTTTTCACCGTCGCGGCGTGCTTCTTTGTAGGTGTTGCCGCAACTGTCGTTGCTGGTTACCGAAAATTTCACCAACTGTCCGTTGTCCACGCGCCAAAAATTGGAGTGCATTTGCTGATAGACATACAGACCGGTCGGGACGTGGAGGATTTGATTCATCTTCAGCACCTGCACAGTGCCAGGAGTCTTCCAGTCGTTCGGTTTAACGAGTTGTTTCGGATCGAACGGCTCGCGCACCAGAATGTGAATCACTTCCGCTGGATGCGCCGCGCCGTAGCGCGAGATCTCGCCGCCGTAGATGCTGAACTCGGCTTTGCCATCGTTCCAGTAGGCGTCGTTTTGCAGGAGAGCAGGGGAGAGCTGGGCGTGGACGGTGGGGGCGGCTAACGAGAGGACCACGAGCAGTAACAATTGAAATTTTGGCACGGGGAAACGTCCAACGTTGAACGCTCAACGTCCAATGTTTCAATTCCCGAGGACAGGAATCGCCGCCCTCTCGGATTCTCTACATGCAAGTTGGACGTTGGAGAGCCTGCCCGCCGGATCTTGCGGAGGAGGGTTGGATGTTGAACGTTTCTGAACGATGAGCGAGGAAGTGCACAACTTGGAAACCGAGGAACCTCACGCAACGGGCGTGGCCAATCCGGCGGCGATCGATTTGTTCGCGTTCGATGCCAAAACCGATGCGGTGCTGCTCGTGATGAACGAGACGCGTCCGTGGGATGGCTCGGACCGGCGCTTGCATCAGCTGCAGGAAAAGTTCAACGCCTACGCCTCTTTCTTGCTCGATGGGGAAATGGCGACCGAACACCCGGAGTTAGCCGGAAAACGTGCGCGAATTGAGCTGCACGCGACGGCCATTCCGGACGAACGGGCGATCGAGTTGCTCGGTTTGATCCACGACCAACTCGCCTTACAGGAAATCGGGATGGAAGTGGTGGTGGCCGAGGTCGGCGGATGCGGCGACGCGTGCGCTTGTCATTCGAATTGAAGCGAGAGTCTCCTTCGTAATCCGACGGAAAACGTCGGCGTTCTAGTAATGCAGGAAAGAGACGACGGGTGTCGGCTCAAGCTTGGCGCGGCCGTGCAGGAAATCGAGCTCGATCAGGAATTGCGCCTCCACCAATTCGCCGCCGACTTTCTTGATCAACGCGACGGCGGACGCCGACGTCCCGCCGGTGGCTAGCAAATCATCGATGAGCACAATTCGCTCGCCAGGTTGGATACTGTCGATATGCATCTCCATTTCCGCTTCCCCATATTCGAGCGTGTAGGCCGCACTCTCGCATTTGTAGGGAAGCTTTCCCTTTTTGCGGATAGGGACAAGGCCAAGACCGAGTTCATAGGCCACGGCCGAACCGAATAGAAAGCCGCGCGCATCGATGCAGACTACCTTATCGATGCGTTGCGTCCGGCAGCGTTGCAGGAAAAGATCGATCGCAGAACGGAAGAGCGCGCCGTCGCAGAGCACGGGCGTGATGTCTTTGAAAATGATCCCGGGCTTAGGAAAATCCGGCACGTCGCGGACAGCACCGCGGAGTTTTTCGAGAACGTCGGCAGTCATGCGGCGGGATGGTACGGGCTGTCCTCGAAAGGTCAACGGGCCATCGGTTCCTCTATGATCACGAAACATTCGGGCGGCATCGGTTGAGCTCGGGCGAGTTTTCTGTCTCAGTCTCTGCATGAAGTCTTATATCTCCGTTCCCATCGTGAGCATCTGCCTGGCATTTACGCTGGGATCATCTGGAGGGGCGCAGAAAAAGGAGCGGGCGGCGGGGGCCGCGAAGTCAAAGGGAGACGATCAGATTCTCCGCGTGCAACTCTTTCTTGACGGATCTGATTTCAAGCCCGGAGCGATCGATGGCCGCTGGGGTGAATTCACTGGCAAGGCGCTTTCCTATTACGAGAAAGCGAATGGAAAAAGCGGGCAGGATTACGGCGAAAAGGCGCCAAAACAATTCGATCTCCCGTTCGACGGGGCACGGCCCGCGGAGATCGCATATAAAATAACGACGCAAGATACGGAATTCGTGGGCGAGCTGCCGGAAGGACCGGAAGCCAAGGCCAAGCTAAAGCGTTTGCCCTATGCCACGCTCCTCGAGTTGGTGGCGGAGAAATTTCACGCGCGCGCGGATTTCCTGCGCGAGATCAACCCCGGATACGATTGGAAGAACGCTAAGGCTGGAGACGAAGTAAAGGTTCCGAATGTGAGTAAGCCTTTCGAATTGCAGGAGGCGATGGATCTGAAAACCAAAACGGAAAAGGCTGAGAAGAACGACACCTTGCGGACCGAAAAAGACAAACCGGAAGCCGAGCGATATTCCATCTTCATCGACGTTCCCGAAAAAATCATGGAGCTGAAGCAGGGCGAAAAAATTGTGGGCAGCTATCCGATCACGCCGGGGTCAGATTCGCTGCCCGCTCCCAAGGGCGATTGGTTTGTGCGAGGGTTTTCCTGGATGCCCACGTTCCGTTGGGACAATGCGATGCTGCAGAGTGGGGAGCGGAGCGCGGATGCGCACGAGCTGCCGCCCGGCCCGAACAATCCGGTCGGAATTATCTGGATGGAGCTGAGTCACGATGGCAGCGGCATCCACGGAACCGAAGAGCCGGAAACGATTGGCCGCACCACCAGCCATGGCTGCATTCGGCTCTCGAACTGGAATGCGCTCGACCTGGGTAAAAAGGTTCTGCCCGGAGTTCACGTCGTCATTCCCTGATGATGCGATATATCCGAAAGAGTGCCGGCTAATTTTCGGCCCGGAGCGAGAGGGAAAAGGTCGGGCATTTCGACGAGAGAAAGAATTCTCAAAAAAGTTGCACATTTTGCGTTGACGGGTTGAGGCGACCCACTATCTTGCACGTCCCGCAGCACTGCGGCATCGGAACTTCCGGTGTGTTCTTCCTCTCTGGCTCGAAGCCGAGCCGGCTCGTTCGATGCAAAATTCGACGGTTGGTTTGTGTTCGGGCTGAATGTTGAGAGAACGAATGATCTTTGACAGTTTGATTCTGAATTTCGTCGTGACGAAACGGAAACGTCGAGCAGCGCTGAGAAGCGCGGCACGGCGGAGTATGTAAGCGAAATCAGAACGGTTAAGTCAGCGAAAATTGAATTGTGCGTTATACGTCGAGTTTCTTTGATTAAAA